>JBKDZY010000027.1:0-6598 GCA_047971765.1 Hyphomicrobiaceae bacterium
CCGATCGCGCAGCCAAGGACTGTCGATCCGATCCCGACCCACAGCGACACCCGCGCACCGTAGATGATGCGGGCGAAGAGATCACGTCCCATGAAGTCCGCACCGAAGATGTGCTCGGTAAAGGGACGCGCCAGCGACGCCGAAGAGTCGGTGGATGTGGGATCATAGCTTGTGATCCAGGGGGCGAAGATCGCCGTCAAAACGAACAGAACGACGATCAGGCCACCGATGGCGCCAAGCGGGTAGCGCCGTGCGTAGAAGCGCATTCTGCTCCACGCACTATCGACATTGGCGCCCGCGCGCTCAAGTTCTGCTTCGTGGTCCAACGTTGCCATTGCCAGGTCTCCACTATGGGCCGGAAGCGCCCAGCACTCATGTCAGTTGTCGAATTTGATGCGCGGATCGAGCACGACGTAGGCCATGTCGACAATGAAGTTCACGACCACGGTGACAAAGGCGATCAGCATCACCAGGTTCTGCACGATCGGATAGTCGCGCCACAGGATGGCTTCCACCAGGAAGCGCGCGACCCCTGGGATATTGAAGACGGTTTCGGTCACGATCAGACCGCCGATCAGGAACGCCGCTTCGATACCGATGATCGTGATGACCGGCAGCACCGCGTTGCGCAGGGCATGATTGTAGTTGACCGAACTTTCCGACGCGCCCTTCGCACGGGCCGTGCGGATATAGTCCTGGCGCAGCACCTCCAGCATCGACGAGCGCGTCAAACGCATGATGAGCGCCGACGCGCGAAAGCCCACCGCTGCCGCAGGCACACTCAGCAGGGCCAGTTCGTCCCACCACGTCTCCGGCGTATCGGTGTAGATCGGTATGATGCCGAACATCTGGACCGAAAACATGAGGATCAGCAGTCCGAGCCAGAACGACGGCAACGAAAGCCCGCTCAGGCTCACGATGCGCAGCGCGTAATCCAGCCACGAGTCCTGCTTGACCGCCGACAGCACACCAAGCGGAACGCCGAACAGGACGGAGAAGAAAAGCGCCAGGCCCGCGAGTTTCGCGGTCAATGGAATACGCGGCAGGATCTCGTTGATGGCCGGTTTTTCCGACACATAGGCATAACCGAGGTCGCCATGAGCCAACCCCGAAATCCAGTGCCAATACTGCGTGATCAGGGGTTGGTTGAAGCCCAACTCGGTTTCGAGCCGCGCCTTTTCAGCCGGATCGATGAACCCCGCGGAGTCGAACAGGATATCGACAATGTTGCCGGGCACCAGCCGCAACATGACGAAGATCAGTACGGACATCCCAAACAAAGTGAGAAGCATTAACAACGCCCGTCGGACGATGTAGCTGGCCACGCGACCCTCCCCTATCCTCTCCTGAGGTAACGCCGTCTCTCGTTTGTCGAAGCGCGGCGCTTAATATAGTTCCGGGCCGCGGACCACTCCTGCAAGCAAGAGGGTGCCGCGGCCCAGTCACAGTCACACACGTCGAGACCCGAGCTTATCTATCGAGCCACACGTCCTCCAACCGCCAGGAAATGTATATGCTGTTGGAGTGTTGCGTCACATCCTTCACATCGCCCTGCCAGCACGTCGCACCTTTGCTGTGATAGATGATCGGCCGCGCAACATCGGCAACCAGGCGCTTTTCGATTTCCCAGACGATCTTTTCGCGCTTGGCCTTGTCGGCCTCTTTTGACTGCTCATTGAAGAGCTTCTCGAGATCCTTGTTGCAGTACTTCGTGTAGTTGCGCTGCGAGTCGCAGGCATAGTTCTCGTAGAAGTTCACGTCCGGATCATCGACACCAACGCCGGTCAGGTTGAGACCGACCTGATAGTCCTTGCGCGCAACCTTCGCATGCCAGATCGACGTGTCGACCACATCAAGCTCGGCCGCGATATGGATCTTCTTGAGCTGGTCGATAAGGATGACAGCCGGATCACGATAGATCGCGATGTTGCGCGTCGACACCTTGACCTTCAGCGGGTTGGAGTCGGAATATCCAAGCCCTTCCATGACCTTGCGAGCTTCGGCCTGGTTCTTCTCAAGATCCTTGCCATAGCCCGGCAACTTGTCGAGTTCTTCGTCGGGCATTCCCCAGGCGCCATCCGGCCCCGGCAGCATGGCAGCGCCCCTCTGGAACTTGCCTTCGCTCAGAATATCGATGAACGACTGCCGGTCGAGCGACAGCGCCATCGCCTGGCGGATCTTGGGATTGTCAAACGGCGGAGCCGTCGAATTGACGATCAGGTTGGTCGAAACGCCGGTCGACTTGAAATCACAGACGGCCTTGGGCGCCTTCTCCTTGATGTCCTTGAGCAACGGCACAGTCACATCCGAGTCGAACGTGATGTCGAAATCGCCATTGATGAAGGCCAGGATGCGTGTGGAGCGGTTGGTGATCACACGCCACTCGTGCCCATCGAGATAGGGCTTGCCCTTCTTCCAGTAGTCCTTGTTCTTGGTGAACTTGATGTACTCGTTCCGCTTGAACTCGACGAACTTGAACGGCCCGGTCCCGATGGGATTCGTGCGCATGTCCTTGGCGGAGACGTGGCATGGATAGATCGGCGTGTAGCCAGAAGCCAACATCAGGAGAAGAGCGGGCTGCGGCTGGGTGAGGACGAATGTCGCCTCGTAGTCGCCATTGACCTCCACCCCGGTCAGGTTGTGATACCAGATCTTGCGCGGGTTCTTGCGCAACCTGTCCTTCGACTTGCCCAGGACGAGATCAAACGTGCACTTGACGTCCTTGGCCGTAAACGGTTTGCCGTCATGCCATTTGACGTCGATCCTCAGCTTGAACGTCAGCTTGGTCTTGCTGTCATCCCAGCTCCAGCTCGTGCCGAGCTCGGGGATGATCGTCTCCATCGACTCCCGCCGCTTGTCGGGGTCGAAAATAACCAGGTTGTTGAAGACACCCATGTACTGCTGGATGGTCGAAATCGTCGCCTCTTCAAGGGGCGAACCGGACGGCGGATTGCCGCGATGGTACCCCTTGAGGATGCCGCCACTCTTCTGAGCCAAAGCAGGCGACACAACACCGGCAACGGCAACAGCCGACGCCAATACAGCCGCCACGCACTTGAAATTCATCTAGTCACTCCTCCCCGGAGATTGCACAACACGCAGGACGTCACAGACATCTAATCCGGAACGCCCGATTTATAGTTTGTTGTAAGGTAGCTCGCATCCCCCCCGTCGGCAAGCGGACAGTGCCCAGATCAAGACAAATTCGTACTGCCCAATATTCGGGCTCTATCAGTCACTTGCTTGTTGTAAGGGCAAGAGCGGAAAGGCGTCCGTCGCCTCTCGCCAATCTATGGTAAATTCAGCCGCCGAGCTGCTGCGCTTCGGCGAGACAGGCCCTGAACGCGCGGAGGTCATGCATGTCGCCACCGGCCGCAACTTCGTGCACGGTTCCCCCGCACGACAGGATGGAAACCGCGATCATGATGTTCTCGGCCAGGTCGAAATCCTCGATCTCGCAATCCGGCCGGTCGCAGTCACCCTCCAGGAAACCATGGCTGCGATAGGCGCGGGCCCGCTCGGCAAGATCGGCCGTGACATTGGTATAGCCGAAGACCGGACAACCCCGCGCCCGCATGAAACCAACCTCGTAGGCTGTCCCGGAATCCATAGAGACGCCGCGAAACGGTGTCAGGTTGGCGATCGCCAGATCGCACGTCACCATCAGTCCTTCACAGGCGCCGAAAATCAGCCGCGCCTGATCGGGCTTGCTCTTGCCCGCCAGATCGACCTGTGCATCGAGCGGAAAGACGCCCTCGAAACCGAACTCGGCAGCCATTTCGACCTTGGCCCGGCCCACCTCCCGCGCATCGGCAAGGAAGACCTCCGGACCGGCAAGATAGATGCGCTTTCTGGTTCCGCCCACGGCACCCCCCGAATTCTCATGACGTCGAGGCCGATACCATCGACCAGCGGACGAACGGTAGCAGCCTGCTACCGTCCCCGGAAGACGGGCTTGCGTTTTTCCAGAAACGCGCGCGCGCCCTCCTTGAAATCCTCGCTGTCGAAACATGACAGCACCATCGCATCAAGGGCAGCCAGATCCGCACTTTCCGGATTGGACACCAGCGCATCCACTGACGCCTTTGCCGCGCGCAAGGTCAACGGCGCATTGGCCGCCATCTCCGCCGTCAACGCCCGCGTCTCGCTCTCGAGATCCGCCAGCGGCACGACCGAATTGACGAGCCCCATCCTGAGCGCATCCGCTGCCAGATACCGGCGCGCCGTGAACAGCATCTCCTTGACCTTCGCCGCCGGCATCACCGCCAGCATCGGCTTGATCCAGCGTGGATTGTAGCCAAGCGACAACTTTGCAGCCGGCACCGAGAAACTGGCATTGTCGGCGGCAATCCTGAGATCGCAGCAGATTGCAAGCTCACACGCCCCGCCGAAGCAGTAACCCGCCACCATCGCCACCGTTGGCTTTCCGGCGCCCAGCAGCGCCTGGTAGGCCGCATCATTGATGTCGTCGTAGTCCCGCGCTGCATCACCCGTCCGGTTGTCCCCGAACTCCGAGATGTCGGCGCCGGCGGAAAACGATTTGGTTCCGGCCCCGGTGATCACGATCACGCGCACATCGTCGTCGGCTTCTGCCGCTGCAATGTGCCCGGGCAACGCCTCCCACATGTCTCGCGTGAACGCATTGAGCCGCGCCGGGTTTTCAATCGTGATCCAGGCAACGGCTCCATCGGTGCGGGACACGAGGCGTCCCGCCTTGGCGTCTGTCATGGGTCTGCCTCTTCCTCTCGTCTTCAGGCCGGCTTGAACACGTTGAGCCCGTCTGACGAGGTCACGGTCCCTTCCGCACGCAGGTAGTCGCGCTCGGTCATATCACGCAAGAGGCTTTGGTCGTCGGGCGTGTTGGCAATGAAGCGCCGCCCCTGCTGGTCACGCGCGAACAGGATGGCATAGCTCGGCCCCTTGCGGTCATGCATGACCGTGTAGGTCTCGATCACCGCCTTGCCCGACGGCGCGTCGATCGTCTCGGGGCCTTTGTCCGCATCGATGGCGGCCTGATAGCCCTTCGGATTCTTGGGCGCGAACGGCTTGGACGGCGCATCCGTCGAATAGATGCCGGCCGACTGCTTGGTGACGTAGTTGCCGTTCGCCGTCACCAGCCCTTTCGAACCCGGCTTCCCGCGCACCTTCTGCACCATCTCCGCAATCGAGTGCGTAACATAGTTGTTGCCCGGTCCGCCGAAATACGGAAGCCCGCCCGTCACGGTCAGGCCGCGCGGATCGTCCAGATCGATGCGGTTCTCCATGCAGGCGATCTCGACCGCCGACGGAAAGCAGGAGTAGAGATCAATGAAATCCATGTCGGCAAGCGACATGCCGGCCATCTCGAACGTCTCCCGGGCCACCGTGCGCATGGCAGGAGACGAGTGGAAATTCTTGCGGTCCGAAATGTACCAGTGATCGTAGGCATCACCGCACCCATGCAGATAGACCCAGTTCTTTTCCGGAATGCCAAGCTCCCGCGCCTTCGCCACCGAGGTCAGCATCACCGCTGCCGCCTGGTCAATGAACGCGTTCGAATTCATGAGCTTGGTATAGGGGAACCCGATGAACGGATTATCCGCGCTGACCGTCGCGATGTCCTCGGACGAATAGCCCTTCCGCCGGTCCGCCAGCGGGTTCTTCGCTGCAACCGCAGCAAAATGGGAAAAGAGCTTGCCACAGGCTTGCATATGCTCCGGGATGGTCCTCTTCAGATGCCCCCGGATGCCGTTCTCGAACAACGGATAGGCGAAAATCGCGCCTGCCATGCGATGACGTTCCTCGGCGTCGTTCCACCCCCGCGTCGATACCCCCCAGTCCTCGTACGTGCCCCCGGCATCCTCGTTCCAGTCGAGGGCAACCTTGGCCCGCTCGGCCGCCTTCTGGGTCGCCAGCGCCTCGCCACCGCAGACCAGTGCCGCCGAAACCTCGCCCCGCGTCACCATCTGGAACAGTTGCGTGACGCACCATTGGGGCATGTTGCCGCCCGGATGCGTATAGACAAGGCGTTTGGCAGCGCTGGCGCCGAGACGTCCGGCCAGCGATTTTGGCGGGTTTTTGGGGCCTCCGAACGGGCTCTTGAACCGCCAGCTCGTGTCAGAGAACGACCGCATCACAACCACCGTATCGAGCGCCTCGAGCAGCGCCTGGCCCGCACCACTGTCCTCGGCGGCGTTCCGGCACGCCGCCGCAGTGAGGTCCATGGGCCCCATGGCTGCCTTCGGATCCGGCTCCCGCTGGGTGACCTGACCAGCCCCAACCAGAACCGGAATTCTCGATTCATCCACCATTCGTCTCGTCTCCCTGGAAAATTCGGACCGGCCACGCGCGCGAAGCCGAAATTCGTGTCATCATGCTGTGACGAACCTCTCGCAACGTCAATCGGCAGCCGCTTTTATCCTGGAAGGATGCCGGAGGGCGCCACGACCATCCGTGCAAGCCCTTTACCCGCCGGAAACATCCAGGGTTGAAGATATGGACCGAGGCTGCTCCGATGGACGGATTGACTTGGAGCCAGTGGCCATTTACCTCGAACAGGTGTGTCGAGAGTGAAGCGCTGAACGTTGGATGCCAGGACCAGCGCACGATAAGAACCGTG
>JBKDZY010000028.1:0-2770 GCA_047971765.1 Hyphomicrobiaceae bacterium
GCGGCGGTCTTGGTGAAGCCGCAGCCCTTCGTCTCGCCCGGGATGGCGCCAAGCTCATCCTGGGCGCACGCCGCATCGAGCGCCTTCGCGCACTTGCCGGGGAATTGAAGCTGGGCGACGACGCCGTTGTCCAGACGAACGTAACCGACCGCAAGCAGGTCAAGCGGCTGGTGGATCGTGCCGTCGAGACGCACGGCCGCATCGACGTGATCATCAACAATGCCGGCCTGATGCTTCACTTCGAAGCTATTTCCGAGGGCGTTTCTCAAAGACTGCGCGAACCACCGGCGCCGACGAAAAGGCCTTTGGCCAGCCCGCGTAGTAGGCAAGATGGCTGATCATGCCCTGCGCCTGCTCACGCGTGAGGCCGTTGTTCATCGCCTTGTTCAGATGAAACGGAATTTGCTGGACCTGCCCGTTGGCGATCAGAGCCGCCACCGTCACAAGGCTGCGATCGCGCGGCGCCAGGCCGGGGCGAAGCCACAAATCCTTGAACAGCACGTCGGCTGTATCGCGCACGAGGCCGGGCGATGCCGGGCCGGTCGTTTCCTCAACCCGCGCGGCGCGAGCGGTTTCTGCCTTCTCGTCGAGCGGTAGCGGTTCGACGGATGCCTTGGGAAGCTGGTCGGGACCGATGCCGCGCTCGTTGAACACGTCTTTCGCGATGGCCGTGGCAGCGATGGCATTGCCCCATCCCGCATAGAAGGCCAGATGCGTGATGATCTCGGAAATCTCCGCAGGAGTTACGCCATTGTCGAGGGCAAGCTGCAATTGCTCTGGCAACAGGACGGTCTGATTGCGCGCGATCACGGCGGCCACGGTAATGATGCTGCGGTCGCGCGGGGCAAGACCGGGACGCGTCCAAAGGTCATTCGCCAGCGTGTCCGTCGCGTAGTGCTCAAGGGCTGGAGACACGGACCGCACGTCCGAACGGGACAGGCCGCCGGTTTGCGAACCTGTCTGCGCAACAGCGTCAACCGCTCCCATGGAAAGCGCGATGGCAAGAATAGTAGAGGTTTTCATGACGACACCTTTCATGCGCGCAGCCCGCTACCGGTATTGCGCGTCGGAGACAGGCTCCAGCCAATCGACGTTCTTGCCGTCCACCACGTAGGTCATGGCGATGTGCGCCATCGGGGTCGTGGCGGTCGCGCCATGCCAGTGCTTGACGCCGGCTGCGAACCATACGGTATCGCCCGCATTGACCGTGCGGCGCTCCTTGCCGTCTTCCTGCACCCACCCCTGGCCGGATGTGATGAACAGCAATTGTCCGGCCGGATGCGTGTGCCATGCGGTGCGCGCGCCGGGCGCGAAGGTCACGAGGCCGGCACTGGCACGCGTGGTTTCATTCGCGGGAAACAGTGGCGTGATGATCGCAGTTCCGGCGAAGTTCTGCGGGGACTTGCCGAGAACGGAAGGGGTGCTGCCATTCGGGCGGATGTCGATGCCTTCGGCACTCGCGGAAAACGTGCCAATGGCGCTCATGGCCGCTGCTGCAAGTATCGTTTTCATGTCCAGTACTCCTGTTCCTGGCCGTGGCGTCCTTCGGCCCGATCGACGACGAAGCGGCTAAGAATGTTGATGTTTCGACAGAGCGGACACCTCGGTCCTGAGAGCTTTCGTGCGCGATCTTTGAGGCAGTAGGCGCTGGCTCGGAGGTCAGCCCAGTTCGGGGCACCACCTCCTGTCTCCAAGATAGTGTGAGACGGATTGTGCGATTAGATGCTAGAAGCTGATTGGACAAATAAGGAAAGCTTCTTAATGAGCGGAGAGAACCTGAACGACCTGGCGGCCTTCATGGTCGTCGCGGAGGAGCGGAACTTTACGCGCGCCGCTAAGCGGTTGGGCGTGTCCCAATCGGCTTTGAGCCAAACCGTCCGCACCTTGGAAGCTCGCCTTGGCCTGCGGCTGTTGGCACGCACGACCCGTCGCGTCGTTCCGACTGAGGCAGGAGAACGCCTGCTTTCTGGCATTGGTCCGCGCATCGAAGAGATTCGAAAGGAACTCACGGCTCTGGGTGAACTGCGGGAAAAGCCGTCCGGTGTCATTCGTCTGACCGCGACCGAATACGCGGCGGAGTCAATCCTGTTTCCGACAATATCGAAACTGGTTCAGGAGTATCCTGACATCAGGGTCGAAATCATCGCCGATTATGGTCTGACAGATATTGTCGGGGACAGGTTCGATGCGGGGGTCCGTCCCGGAGAAACCATTGCAAAGGACATGATCGCGGTTCGGATCGGTCCTCGCATGCGCATGGCTATCGCTGGTTCACCCGACTATTTCGCGCGGCGCACGGTACCCAAGACGCCCCAGGACCTCACAAATCATAATTGCATCAATCTGCGCCTGTCCGGGCACGGCGGCCTTTATGCCTGGGAATTCGAGAAGAATGGTCGCGAACTAAGCGTGCGGGTGGATGGGCAACTTGTATTCAATACCGGGAGCCTCATCCTCAAAGCCGCATTGGACGGTCGCGGTCTTTGCTACCTGCCAGAAGACCAACTGGCTAACTTCTTTGAAGATGGCCGCCTCGTTCACGTATTGGCGGACTGGTGTGAACCATTTTCGGGTTATCACCTCTATTATCCTAGTCGGCGGCAGCCGACACCGGCCTTTGCGCTATTGGTCGAGGCGTTGCGTCACAATGCCAGGGCGTAGAATTCTGTCCCGCTTGGCATGAGCGCAAACAAGCCAGACCGATTCCGGTCAAACCGGAATTGGTCTAGATCAGCTTGAGTTTGCGCAGGCTGGCGTGGCCGGACCGCCC
>JBKDZY010000029.1:0-3749 GCA_047971765.1 Hyphomicrobiaceae bacterium
CGCGCTTCTCGACGGCCAGGGCTGCTTCCTTGACAGCCTCGGACAGGGTTGGGTGGGCGTGGCAGGTGCGTGCCAGGTCTTCCGACGAGCCGCCAAATTCCATGAGCACGGCAGCTTCGGCAATCAGCTCGCCTGCCTGCGGTCCAATGATGTGCACGCCAAGCACTCGGTCGGTGGCAGCATCAGAGAGGACCTTCACGAAACCTTCGGCGGTCTTGTTCACCTTGGCGCGGCCGTTTGCGGTGAACGGGAACTTGCCAATCCTGTAGGCGCGTCCGGCTTCCTTCAGTTCTTCCTCGGTCTTGCCGACAGAGGCGACCTCGGGGCGTGTGTAGATGACGCCGGGGATCACATCGTAATTGACGTGGCCGGCCTGCCCTGCAAGCTGTTCGGCAAGGGCAACACCTTCGTCCTCCGCCTTGTGGGCGAGCACGGGGCCGGCAATCACGTCGCCGATGGCATAGATTCCAGGAACGCTTGTCGCAAAATGTGCATCGACCTCGATGCGTCTGCGCTTGTCGAGCTTCACGCCGACGGCTTCGAGGCCGAGGCCATCCGTGTAGGGCGTGCGGCCGATGGCAACGAGCACGACATCGGCCGAGACAGTCTCGGCGGTTCCGCCCTTGGCGGGTTCGACGGTGACCGTGCAACAGGCTGCCTCCCTGGCGAGGCCGGTCACTTTCTGGCCGAGGCGGAACTTCATGCCTTGCTTCTCGAGTAGGCGCTGGAACTGCTTCGCGACTTCGCCGTCCATGCCGGGCAGGATGCGATCCAGGAATTCGATCACGGTCACTTCGGCACCCAGGCGGCGCCAGACCGATCCGAGTTCCAGGCCGATCACGCCTGCTCCGACGACGAGTAATTTCCTGGGCACCTTGGCGAGCGTCAGGGCGCCGGTGGAGGAGACCACCTGCTGCTCGTCGATGTCGATGCCGGGCAGGCGGGTGACGTCCGAACCTGTCGCGATGACAATGGACTTCGCGGCGAGCTGCTCGGTGCCGCCCTTGTTGAGCGCGACTTCGACCTGTCCCGCGGCGGGGATGCGGCCTGCGCCAAAGAACACGTCGACCTTGTTCTTCTTCAGGAGGAAGGCGACACCCTGCACGTTGCCATTGACGCCCTCGTCCTTGAAGGCCTGCATCTTCGCCAGATCGAGCTCCGGTTTCACGTTGATGCCCATGCCGGCAAAGCCGTGACCTGCTTCCTCATACAACTCGCTGGCATGAAGCAGGGCCTTGGACGGAATGCAGCCGACGTTCAAGCAGGTGCCGCCGTGGGTTTCCCGCTTCTCGACCACGGCAACTTTCAGTCCAAGCTGCGCCGCGCGAATGGCGCAGACATACCCGCCAGGGCCAGTGCCGATGATGATGAGATCGTAGGTGGTGGTCATAGCCGAACTTTCAACTGTGGTCCCGCAGAGGCCTTGGCGTGCGCGTTTCGGTTAGCGACGATCAGAGTTCGAGCATGAAGCGGCTCGGATCCTCGAGGCATTCCTTGACGCGCACGAGGAAGGTCACCGCCTCCTTGCCATCGACGACGCGATGGTCATAGGAGAGCGCCAGATACATCATCGGGCGGATGACGATCTCGCCGTTGCGGACAACCGGGCGTTCCTCGATCTTGTGCATGCCGAGGATGCCAGACTGGGGCGCATTGAGGATCGGGGTCGACATCATGGAGCCGTAGACGCCGCCATTGGAGATGGTGAAGGTGCCGCCCTGCATCTCCTCGATGGAAAGGCGGCCGTCACGCGCGCGGCGTCCGAAATCGGCGATCGCCATTTCGATCTCGGCAAGGGACATGCGGTCGGCTTCGCGAACCACCGGCACGACGAGACCCTTGTCGGTGCCGACGGCGACACCGATGTGATAATAGTTCTGGTAGATGAGATCAGTGCCGTCGATCTCGGCGTTGACGGCGGGGATCTCCCGCAGTGCCGTGAGGCAGGCCTTCACGAAGAAGCCCATGAAACCAAGTTTGGTGCCGTGGCGCTTCTCGAACAGGTCCTTGTAGTGGCTGCGCATCTCCATGACCGCCGATAGGTCGACGTCGTTGAAGGTCGTCAGCATGGCCGCCGTGTTCTGCGCATCCTTGAGACGGCGTGCGATGGTCTGGCGCAGGCGGGTCATGCGGACCCGTTCCTCGCGGGCAGCGTCATTGGGCAGCGATGGTGCGCGGAGTTGAGCCGCGGGAGCGGGCGTTGTCGTTTGCGGAACGTACAACGCCGGTGCCAGGTTGCCCGGCTGTTGCTGGGCTTGTCCTGCGCTGGCGGCGAGCGCGTCCTCCTTCAGGACCTGGCCGCGGCGGCCCGATCCTGCGACGTCGGCAGCTGCAACGCCTTTTTCTTCCAAGATCTTGCGGGCGGATGGCGAGGGCGGCATTGCAGATCCGGGTTTTGCAGGGGCCGATTGCTGCGGAGCCGGGCTGGCGGCGGGCTTGGCTGGTTCTGCCTTCGGTGCGGCCGGGGCTGCAGCTGCGGTTGCGCCTTCCTTGATGCTGCCCAGCAATGACCCGACAGCAACGGTTTCGCCTTCGGCAACCGCGATGTCTCCCAGGACGCCAGCCACGGGGGCGGGGACCTCGACCGAGACCTTGTCGGTTTCGAGTTCCACGACGGGTTCGTCGACGGCCACGGCCTCACCCGGCTGCTTCAGCCACTTCGCCACGGTTGCCTCGGTGACGCTTTCGCCGAGGGTGGGGACTTTGATCTCAACGGCCATTTGTAATCCTGCTCTTGGCTATCGTTTGGTCGGCGTGCCGGTCGTGCGGCACGGGGCATTCATCAGTTCAGTGGCTCTCTATGGCGCGATGGCCTGGTCGCAGACGGCCTTCTGCTCGCTGGCGTGCTTCGAGGCCTGGCCAGTCGCTGTCGATGCCGAGGCTGGCCGGCCGATGTAGCGGGCCCGCTTCGATTTCGAGGATGTGTGATCGAGCACCCATTCGAGGTTCGGTTCGATGAAGGACCAAGCGCCCATGTTGCGCGGCTCTTCCTGTGCCCAGACGATTTCCGCCTGCGGGAAGCGGGACAGTTCGGCGATGAGCGCGCGGGCCGGGAAGGGGTAGAGCTGCTCGATGCGCATCAGGTAGACGTCATCGATGCCGGCGGCTTCGCGGGCTTCAAGCATGTCGTAATAGACCTTGCCGGAACACAGCACGACCCGCCTGATCTGGTTGTCGGGCCGCAGCGTGATCTTGTGACCAGGATTGAGCTGGGCGTCATCCCACAGCACGCGATGGAATGTCGTGTCGGAGGCCATGTCTGCCAGGCTCGAGACCACGCGCTTGTGACGCAGGAGCGATTTCGGCGTCATCAGGATCAGGGGTTTCCTGAAGTTGCGATGGAGCTGGCGGCGCAGGATGTGGAAATAATTGGCTGGTGTGGTGCAGTTGGCGACCTGCCAGTTGTCCTCGGCAGACAGCTGCAGATAGCGCTCCAGCCTGGCCGAGGAGTGTTCGGGACCCTGGCCTTCATAGCCATGCGGCAGCAGGCAGACGAGACCCGACATGCGCAGCCACTTGCGTTCGCCGGAGGACAGGAACTGGTCGAAAACGACCTGCGCGCCGTTGGCGAAGTCGCCGAACTGGGCCTCCCACATGGTCAGGCAGTTCGGTTCGGCGAGGGAATAGCCGTACTCGAAGCCAAGCACGGCCTCCTCGGACAGCATCGAATTGATGACCTCGAAGCGTGCCTGACCGGGGCAGATGTGCTTCAGCGGCGTGAACCTGCGCTCGGTGTCCTGGTCGATAAT
>JBKDZY010000030.1:0-4004 GCA_047971765.1 Hyphomicrobiaceae bacterium
GCTTCCTGGTTGCGCGGCACGATCCGCTCGTGCTTGCGCAGGTCGGTTGCCTGCAGTTCATGCTTGTTGATCAGCCATGTGATCTGTGCAGCGAGCTTCTCCCGCTTGCGCTGCGTCGCAATCAGCTCCAGCGCGAACCCGCCGGGAAAATGGCGCACAACGTGCCCCTCGAGCCCACCCAGTTCATCGAGATAGATCACGACCCGCTCGCCGAGCTCGACCTCGATCGGAGACAGGAATGCGGCACCACCAACCGAAATATCAATCAGCTTGCAAGGGTATTCCAGCTTGTTCTGGCGCATGAAGCGACCGAGAAGGACGAGAGAAACACGCCGATGCTTGCGGCGATCTGGAGTTATGCGCACCGAGCGGGGAACGCTCTGCTCCCGGCTTTGTTGCATCCCAAGGGTCATTTTCCACCTACAGGCAACTTCAACTGGCGAGAGGAGGAGAGGTCTGATGTGCCAAATCGGCACGCTCCCATTAATCGCTCGACCAACTACGCCGGACGCCCATTAACGGAGTTCTAAAGTCCTGTTCGTTTTTGAACTTCTATGGGTGAAACCTCTGGTGGAATGAAACGTCCCCGGAATGGCACACCCGCGTCCCATCCTCCGCCGCCCCGCACGCCCCCGAATGATGCCAGTGCTGCCCGGCTACGGTTTCCGTCCGCCTTCGAGAACCCGGAACTGTCGACGCTCCGAGCGCACAACGCTGGCGCCTGCGAACACCGGAGACAGCGCAAGCTGCTGGCGCCCGTGTGCCACGATCGAGAACGGGCGTCCTTCCGGCCAGATGACCTCGTAGGACTTGATGGCAACCGGTGTGAGCGCCTCGATACCGATCCACGCTGGCGGGTCCACGAAGCTGATCGCGCCAACAAAGCGCGTGATCTTTTCTGCCGGATGAATGAGCGGAAGGATGATCATCTCGAAGTCCGCATGCCGCCCATCACGGGTTTCCGCATCGACCTCGAGCACCCCAACACCGCCATCCCGCGTGATTTTTTCGAGCATGTCGTCGAGAATGCTGTCGTCCCGGCCAGCCAGCCAGCGAACATCACGGCCCCGCAGTTCAATGCCGATCTGCTCGCAGATCCTGGATCCCGCGAGACGGAACACATGCCCGCCCCTCTCGCCCAATTCGAGAATGAAGGCTTCCGACAGGATCTCCGAGATCCGCGAAGGCTCAATCTCGAAGCGGGTGGGGGCAATCCTGTCGCCTCGGACCTCATTCCAGTATCCATACAGAAGGCGGCTTGTCGGCTGCTTCATAGGGTCACCAAATACATCTGGTCGCTCGAACATTCGTTCCTGCAGTCGGCGGCTCACCAGCCCGCCTCGTCGGTGCACACGGATGGCACAACTGTCCTGGCGGCTGGTAACGGTTCGGTGACAAAAGAGCAGATTCCATGCCAGCGAGACATTCACCGCTTCCCCGGGTTGCTGCGACCGTTAAACAGAGTTAAGCCAACACGTCTTGTGAAGGTGCCTGGGCACCCGATCAGCAGGAGATCAGGCCCTTGTCATCGCGTGAACCCATCGTTAACGCCCCCGCTGTCGTCACCTGGACCCTTGGCCTGCTGTTCATCATCCATCTGGTCTTGTGGTTGCTGCCCGAAACAGAACGCCTTGATATTCTCGTGCAGGCCGCCGTCATCCCCCAGCGCTATGGCGCCGGTCTCCTGCACATGCACGACGGCCTGGTGGCAATCACCTCGCTCTTGACCCACCAGCTCGTCCATTGGGACTGGATGCATCTGTTGATCAA
This sequence comes from Hyphomicrobiaceae bacterium, assembly GCA_047971765.1. Classification (GTDB taxonomy): domain Bacteria; phylum Pseudomonadota; class Alphaproteobacteria; order Rhizobiales; family Hyphomicrobiaceae. The sequence goes on from JBKDZY010000030.1 coordinate 1,771, forward strand.
TTCGGCCTGGCTCCTGGCCTTTGGCAGCGCGGTTGCGGCCCGCATCGGGGCGATCCGGTTTGTGGTCTTTTCCATACTGTGCGGTATCGCGGGCGCGGTGACGTTCATCCTCATGCACCTGCACGATCAAACGCTCATGATCGGTGCCTCCGGCGCGCTGTCCGGCCTGATGGGGGGCGCCTTCCGCTTCCTGTTCTCGAGTATCGACCGGGGAGGGCCAAACACCTTCCGCGACAAGGCGCAAATGGTGCCGCGTATGTCGATCACCGCAACTTTTCGGGACCGGCGTGCCGCCATCGCCATTGGCTTCTGGATCGGCGTGAATTTTCTCACCGCCCTGGCAGCCCCCCTCTTCACCTCGGCGGGCGGCATCGCATGGGAAGCGCATCTTGGCGGATTTGCTTTTGGTTTCCTCGCCTTCGGCGCGTTCGATCCGGTACCGGCCAACACTCCGGAAACGACCTGGGACATCTGATCATGCCACCGGCCCGCCGGCATATCGCGTTGCAGTAGCACCTCCTGCGCACCGTCCAGTTCTCAATGCAACAGGACGCTTGTGACAGAATGTTGCCTTTGTCATAATGGCGCTCGTCGGCCCGCAGGACCGGCAAGCTCGAAAGAAGCCCAACGCCGGGCTCGACAGTCGGGCATGATGCGACCAGCCCGCCGGAGATTTCAGCCGCGCGAGGTAGCATCGGCTGGCCCCATGATTGCCCGTTGTACGCTTGGCACAAGGTCAAGGAGACGGACATGCACGTCGCTAGCATCCTCAATTCCAAAGGGCGAAACGTCGAGGCGGTGGGACCGGAAACCACGCTCAAAGACGTTGTCGAGAAGCTCACCACCAAGCGCATCGGTGCAGTGATCGTAAGCGCGACAAAGGACGATCTGGCGGGCATCGTCTCCGAACGGGACATCGTCAATGCCCTTGCCCGGCATGGCCCCGCCATACTCGACCGCCCCATCACCGAGGTGATGACCCGTGATGTCGTGACCTGCAAGGAGAACGACAGCGTCGATCACGTCATGGCGGTCATGACCGAACGCCGCTTCCGTCACGTTCCGGTCATTGCCAACAATCGCGTGGCCGGCCTGGTCTCTATCGGCGATGTGGTGAAGCACCGCCTGGCCCAGATCGAACACGAAGCCAATGCCATGCGCGATTATATCGCGACGGCCTGAACGTCATTTCAGGTTGCAGATAAAGGCATTGCGATAGGCGTCACACGAGGTCGGGCACGGCGATACGGCTGGCCCGACGCAACTCGATTTCGCGCCGCAGGTCCTGCACTTCACGCATCCCCGCCACCATCCCGCATTCGATGAGGCCATCCGCCCGGTGGAAATCGAACATCCCGAACCCGGAAAGTCTCGGGCTGATCAGGGCATCCGGGGGATCACCGGCCAGGCGCGAGCGCGCGATGCGGTCTTGCACGATGTTGAAGGCGTCCACCATCACACTGGTGATGCCGGGACCTTGGCCCGTTTCACCGAGCAACTGGGTTCTGACGAGTTTGCGCGCCGGCTTAGTCTCCGGCTCAATGTCGTGGGCCGCACCACTGATCTCTTCATCGAGATCAGGTTCCATGATGACCGTGCTCCGCCCACCGAGATCCGAGTTGAGGTTGACCCCGATCACGTAGCGCGCACCGAGCGCCCGGCACACGGAAACCGGCACCGGATTGACCAGTGCGCCGTCAAAAAGCCACCGCCGGCCAATCCGCATGGGTTTGAAGATCCCCGGAATGGCGTAGGACGCACGCATTGCATCCACAAGCGCGCCCCGCGACAGCCAGACTTCATGTCCGGTCCCAATCTGGGTAGCAATTGCAACATATCTGCGCGGCAGATCCTCGATCATCAGATCGCGAAGATGCTTGTCGAGACGCTCCGTCAGCTTCTGCCCGCTGATCAGCGCCGAACCCGTAAGGTTGATAGCCAGGAAGCCGAAAACCTTGCGGCGTGTCAGGTCGCGGGCAAACGCTTCCAGCTCATCCAGCCGCCCAGCCGCGTAGCACCCGCCGACAACCGCCCCGATCGAGGTTCCCACGACGATGTCGGGCACGATTCCCGCCTGCACCAGGGCCCGCAGCACGCCGATATGTGCCCATCCCCGCGCTGCGCCACCGCCCAGCGCCACACCGATCTTGGTACGCGTCATTCTTACCCCCGCCTGTTCCCGACAGGCTAACGCACGACCGTCGCGCCTTCGTCGCGGCGGAAAAACTGGAAGC
>JBKDZY010000031.1:0-1733 GCA_047971765.1 Hyphomicrobiaceae bacterium
AGCAGTTGCCGGCAAGCTTCAGACGGTTAGACAGGCATTGAGAAGCCGGAAACGGAAAAAATCGAGGTGCCCTTGAAGAATCCAGTGGGTTAAGAGCCCCCTATGAGCAAGCCTGAGCCCGCCCGCTACCGCACGACGAATTGGAAATCTTACAACACAGCGTTGAAGCAGCGCGGCTCGCTGCTGATCTGGCTGGACAAGGACATGGTGTGGCGAGCCCCGAAGGTCGGCCGTCCTGGCCGTCCAGAAGTGTTCTCCGACGCTGCGGTGCAATTTTGCCTGATGGTGAAAGTGCTGTTCGGCCTGCCGCTTCGGCAAACGACAGGGATGGTTGCCAGCATCCTGCAGATGGCCGGCCTCGACTGGCCGGTCCCTGACTTCTCGACCCAGAGCCGCAGGCAAAAGACCATCACGGTTCAGATCACGCATCGCCGGGGTCCGGGGCCTCTGAACCTGCTGGTGGATAGCACCGGCATCAAGTTTCTCGGCGATGGAGAATGGCTAGCCCGCAAGCACGGCACCCATCGCCGACGCCAATACCGCAAGGTCCATTTCGCGATGGACACCGCCACCGGCGACATCCGCGCCGTGGAGTTCACCTCCAGCCGTGAGGGCGACAGCCCCGTGCTGCCGGACCTGTTGGAGCAGATTCCAGCGGACGAACAGATCGGCAGCGTGACCGGCGATGGCGCTTTTGATACCCGCCGATGCCACGCCGCGATCCTGGAACGGGGCGGCACGGCAATCATTCCAATCAGGCGAAACGGTCGCCTTTGGAAAGAGGGCTGCGCAGCAGCCAAGGCCCGCAACGACATCCACCGGGCGACCAAACGCTTCGGGCGGGCCAACTGGAAGGCATGGTCGGGCTACCACATCCGAAGCCGGATCGAGGCCAGAATGCGATGCTTCAAATCCTTCGGCGAACGCATCGCGTCACGCGACCCCGACCGCCAGACCGCAGAAATCCATATACGAGTCGCATCGATGAACCGCTCCAACGCCCTCGGCACCGCCGAGATCAAGCGCGTGAACTGAACTCAACGGGGAAAGGGGAAGTCACATCCGCAGCCCGAGTTCTGCAACAATGCCCCTGCGCAACCGCGACGGAAATCGTCGCCTTGTGGACATCCAACCCGATGAAAATGCTATTCTGCATTTGGTCTCTCCCCCATTCTTGAGGCTCGGCACCAGCCAACCTGGCGCAACCCTCGAGCGGAGAATGCCGTGGGAGAGGCCGCCGACCCAGTCCGCTCAACTCACGATCATCGGGTCTAAGCGCTTTGACCGAACGTCTGCCGAGACATCGTGCACTTTAGTCAGCGTGCACGGATGGCCGCTTTCACGGGTTCGCTATAGGTGCCGCGCTGCACTCTGAACGACCACTTTCCGCCCGGTAGGGCAACACCACCGCGATTGTTCTGATCCGCGTGCTGCACCTGCGAACGGTAGCAATGTCCCGCACTGCCGTCATCCAGGCGGTAGGAACGCCGCACCGAGTATCGAACGGCAGGTCTGGTGAATGCCGCATAGCAGCGCGCGCCCATCGGGGAGGGCCGCAATGGGCCGAACGTGCGATGCGAACATTCCGCAGACCGAAAGCATCGTCAGATTTAGGCTAGGCGGTGTCATCAATTGAGCCATATGATTGCTGCGGCGAGATGGATTGCACCGAGGAAGGCGGAGGCGGTTTTGTCATATCGTGTTGCGATGGCTCTGTACTGTTTCATTTTCTC
>JBKDZY010000032.1:0-12259 GCA_047971765.1 Hyphomicrobiaceae bacterium
GTAGCCGATCTTGCCGGAATCCTCCATCGCGCCTTCCGTGGTAAAGGCCGCGGTCAGGTCCGGAAGATCATCGTTCTGCCAGGCAATCAGAGAGATGCCGATCTTCACACTCATCGTCTTAATCCTCAATCAATGCGCTGAAGCGCAGCCTGTTTGACGTATGTCTCACGGGCATTGCGCACTTCCTCGCGCTCTGAGACCTCAGGGACCGCGACGTCCCACCAGGAGCCACCCGCTCCGGTACCCGGATAGGGATCGGTGTCGATAACGATGACCGAGGGGATGGCCCGCGCCCGTGCCTCGCCGATCTTCTTCTCGAGTTCGGCGATGTCGGCGGCCTTCTCGGCATGTGCCCCCATCGCGGCGGCGTGGGCCACGAAGTCGATCTGCGGTTGCTCCTCGACATTGGCGGAGGTGTAGAGGTTGTTGAACTCGGCCCCGCCGCAGCCCATCTGCAGCCGGTTGATGCAGCCATACCCCCGGTTGTCGGTCAGCACGACCGTGAACGGCACGCGCCGCATCACCGCCGTCGCCAACTCGGAGTTGGCCATCATGTAGCTGCCATCACCGACGAAGCAGACCACGTCCTTGTGCGGTTGGGCAAGCTTGATGCCCATGGCTCCGGCCAGTTCGTAGCCCATGCAGGAAAAGCCGTATTCCATGTGATACCCGCCCGGGGCGGATCGCCACAGCGTGTGCAGCGCGCCGGGCATCGTGCCGGCGGCGCACATGACGACGGTGTCCTTTGTCGATTTCCGCTGCACCGCACCGATGACTTGCGCGTCGGTCGGAAGGCCAGCCTTGTTCGGCGCGGCCATGACGGCGTCAGTGGCCTCGTACCAGTCGCTGCGCGCCTGCGCGTCGCGGTCCGGCCAGGCTTTGTCGCCCAGTGCCGCGCCGATCCGCTCGATGGCGACCTTGGCGTCCGAAACGAGGCCGATGGCTTCATGCTTGGCCGCGTCGTAACCGGTGACGTTGATCGAGACCAGCCGCCGCTTTGGATTGGCGAAGACAGTCCACGAGCCGGTGGTGAAGTCCTGGAACCGCGTACCCAAGCCCAGCACCAGGTCCGCCGCCGCTAGCGCCGCGTTGGCCGCGTCGCCCCCGGTGACGCCCGGAGAGCCTAGGTTCACGCCCTCTTCCCAGTCGATGGTGCCCTTGCCGGCCTGCGTTTCGCAGAGCGGGATGTTGTGTTTGTTGGCGAAGTCCAGGAGCGTCTGCTCGGCCTGCGAGTAGATCACCCCGCCGCCCGCAACGATCACCGGGCGTTCAGCCGTCTTGATCGCCTCGATGACATCGGCAAGTTCACGGGGGTCCGGCTCGGGCCGACGGATGCGCCAGACCTTCGGTTCGAAGAAGCTATCGGGGTAATCGTACGCCTCGGCCTGAACATCCTGGCAGAAGGCCAGCGTCACCGGACCGCACTTGGCAGGATCGGTCAACGTCTGCATGGCGCGCGGCAGCGCGGTCAGTAGGTGCTCGGGGCGGCTGATCCGGTCGAAGTAACGGCTAACCGGTTTGAAGCAGTCATTGGCCGAGATGGTTCCGTCGTCGAAATCCTCTAGCTGCTGCAGCACCGGGTCGGGCCCCCGGTTGGCGAAGACGTCCCCGGGGATCATCAGGAGTGGCAGCCGGTTCACATGCGCCAGCGCCGCGGCCGTCACCATGTTGGTGGCGCCGGGTCCGATGGAGGACGTGACCGCCATGGCGCGGCGGCGCTTCGAAGCCTTGGCAAAGGCAATGGCGGTATGCGCCATCGTCTGCTCGTTCTGTCCGCGCCATGTGGGCAAGGCGTCACCAATGCCGTGCAGCGCCTCGCCTAGCCCCGCGACGTTGCCATGTCCGAAGATCGCCCAGACGCCGTCGATAAACCGTTCACCGTCCTCATTGAGTTGCACCGACAGCCATTTCACCATGGCCTGCGCGGCGGTCAGCCGGATCTTGCTCATAGGGTTTCCTCCAATTTGCGTTCGGTCTGTCCCGCGCGAGCCTTGTCCCAGATGTCGCAGAGCTGCGCATAGCGCGATGCCATCATTTCGACCGCGTCCGCGTCCGACATTTCGCCTTTCATCCAAGCCCGTGCTGCGTCGCCGAATATCGTCCGTCCGACGGCAAAGCCTTTCACCAGTGGCTGCTTGGCCGCTAGTGCGAAGGATTCCGCCAGTTCAGCTTCCGGCGCATCCAGCCCCAGCACCACGATACCGCGGGTCCTGGGATCGTTGCGCTCGATTGCACTCACTGCATTCGCCCAGGCGGCGTCGGTCTTGAACGGCTCCAGCTTCCACCAGTCCGGATAGACACCAGCGTCATAGAATTGCTGGATCAGCGTTGCCGTAGTCGTGTCGTCCACTGGCCCGACCTTCGACGGAATCACCTCCAGGAGAAGCTCCAACCCTACCCGGCGGGCGGCGGTCCACAGCCGCTTCACCCGCTCCTCCTGAAGCGCCCGCGTTTCAGCGCGGTCGTCCGGATGGCAGAACACCAAGAGCTTGACGACATTTTCGACGGCCCACTCCTTCAAGCGGCCGAAATCGATCCCGAGATCGGCCTCGAACTCGATCGGGCGTGAGCCCGGCAGTTCCGTGGGTCGCCCGATCCAGAGGCCGGTGCCGGACGCCCGGTGCAATGCCTTCCGTCCGATCCGGTTGTCGCAGAGGATGCCATACCCTACGCGGCCCTTCTGAACCGTCAGCGCCGCCTCAAGGCACAATTCTTTGAATGCGCCCCCCTTCTTGAGTGTATAGCCTTCCACTTCTTCCAGTTTCATCCGGTGGTCGAACGCAAAGGTGCGCACCTGCTCCCTACGTCCGCCAGGCCGGGTGGTCCGCCCTTCGGCCCAATGTACCTGCTCCAGTTCCGGATCGTTGCGCAGGTCCGGTTGCTTGATGCCGCGTTCGAAGAAGAATTGCAGCTCGTCCCAGGTGGGATAGGCCGGCGTGCAGCCGTGGCGCGAGACGGCGAAGGCCCCGCAGGCGTTGGCGTATTTCAGCGTCGTCGGCCAGTCTTCTCCGTCGAGCCAGCCTTTGAGCAGGCCAGAGAAGAAACCGTCGCCGGCGCCCAAGACGTTGAAGACCTCGATGGGAAAGCCCGGGCCTGTCTCGCCATCATCAAGGCTGTCCGGAATGTCGCCCGCGAAGGCCACCGCACCCATGGGACCGCGTTTGCAAACCAGCGTCGCACCCGAGACCTCCCGCACCGCCCGCAGAGCTGCGATGGTGTCGGTGGAGCCGCCCGCGATATGGAACTCTTCCTCGGTACCGACGATCAGGTCAAACAGGTGCAGCGTCGACTTCAGCTCTTCCGTGACCTCGGCGCTCTCGGCAAAGCGGCTTTCACCGTCGCCATGGCCGAGCACACCCCAGAGGTTCGGGCGGTAGTCGATGTCGAGTGCGGTCTGCACGCCGTTCTCGCGGGCGATGTTCAGAGCCTTGATCACGGCAGCGCGGGTCTTTTCATTGCTCAGATGCGTGCCCGTGGGCACGACCGAACGGGCGGATTTGATGAACTCCGGGTCGATGTCGTCCTCGCACAGAGCCATGTCCGCGCAATTCTCGCGGTAGAAGATCAGAGGAAACTGCTCCTGATCGCGAATGCCAAGGATCACCAGCGCGGTCAGCCGCTCTGGGTCGGTCACGACGCCCTTGGTCTCCACGCCTTCACGCCTGAGCTGTTCGACGATGAACTGTCCCATGTGCTCGTCCCCAACGCGAGAAATCAGCGCAGACTTCAAGCCAAGGCGGGCCGTGCCACAGGCGATGTTGGTCGGAGAACCGCCGATGTATTTGTCGAAAGAGGCCATATCCTCCAACCGCCCGCCGATCTGAGCGCCGTAGAGGTCGACACCCGCCCGGCCGATGGTGATTACGTCAAGGGGTTTCGTCATGGTCAAAGTCCTCAAGGCTTATCGGTTGGCCGCCTGAGGCAGCCATTGCATGGATGATCCGTTCGATCTTAAGGCCTTCTGCGAAATCCGGTCCGCAGGGCGCTCCCCCGGCAATGGCCCGGCAGAGATCACGTGCCTCGATCACCTTCATCTCGTTGAAGCCTGTGTTGTGGCCGGGTGCGGGGCAGAACGCCCCGAAGTCCGGCTGTTCCGGCCCGCTCAGGTGCCGAGTAAATCCCGCTTCGCCTTGTCGGAAGTGCCACAACTCGTTCATGTGCTCCTGGTCGAAGACCAGTGAGCCTTCGGAGCCGTGAAGTTCCCACTGCAGACGGCATTTCCGACCCCAGGCCGCTCGACTGGTGGCGAAGCTGCCTTGGGCACCGCTGGCAAAGCGAAGAAGAGCCAGAGCGTTGTCCTCGTTCTCGACCGGCTTCGGCCCGTCGGGCGAGGGGCGGTCCTTGGCCACCGTGTCGATTAGCGCCGTGACCTCGGTGATGTCGCCCATCAACGCAAGAACCTGGCTGACAAGGTGGCATCCCATATCCCCCAGTACGCCGAGCCCGCCGCCCGCGTGGGTCATGCGCCAACTCCAGGGCAGATCCGCGTTGGCGCAGAAATCCTCGTCATAGACGCCGCGCCAGGACCAGGGCGTGCCAATGGCGTCGTCCTTCACAAGCTTTACGGCTTGCTGGAATGCCGGCGAACGGGTGTAGTTGTAGCCCATGAGCGTGATTTGCCCGGGCCGCTCGGCTGCCAAGGCCGCCATCTGCTTCGCGTCGTCAAGCGTCAGCGCCATCGGCTTTTCCAGCCAAACGTGTTTGCCCGCGCGCAGCGCTGCCTCAGCCATAGGGCGGTGAAACGCGTTTGGCGTGGTGATGGAAACGACGTCGACCGCCGGTCGGTCACAGCGCTTTCCCAGTCCGACGTGCCACAGGCAAAGCCGAACTGAACCGCCAAGGCTTCGGCCTTGTCCTGTGGCACGTCGCACAGCACCTCGAGCCGGGGCGGCGGCCCGCCAAAAGCGGTTGCCACGTTGCGCCACGCCATCGCATGACATTTGCCCATGAAGCCGGTACCAACCAAGGCAACACCAAGTGGGTGATCCGGCATCATGTCCGTCATCGTCTGGCCCTTTCCCGCGCCTTACAGAGTAACGGCCTGGCCGGTCTTGGCCGACTGCAGGGCCGCGTCCGCCAGTTCCAGTGCCCGTAGGCCGTCGAGGCCAGTCGTTGGCGTCGGAGTGCCTTTCTCTACAGCGTCTACAAAGGCCGCGATCTCGGCCGCGTAGGCCGCCGTGTAGCGCGACATGAAGAAATTCAGCAGCGGCGGCTTGGTATAGCCTTCGCCATTGGCCAGCTCGATATTCGCCTCGCGGTGGTTCATGGCCGAGACCGACCCTTTCGAACCGTGCACTTCGATGCGTTGATCGTAGCCATAGGTGGCGCGACGCGTGTTGGTGATCGTGGCCTGTTTTCCCGATGGCGTGCGCAGGATCACGTTGATGCTGTCGTAGTCGCCCAGCTTTCCGATTTCGGGATCGGTCAAAACCGATGCCTGCGCCATCACCGTCTCGACCTCTTCGCCCAGCAGCCAGCGCGCCACGTCGAAATCGTGGATCGTCATGTCCCGGAAGATTCCGCCCGAGCTCTTGATGTAGGCCGCTGGAGGAGCACCGGGATCGCGGGAGGTCAAGGTGACCATCTCGACGTCGCCAATGCTGCCCTCATCGATGGCAGCCTTGAGCGCACGAAAATCCGGATCGAAGCGGCGCTGGAAGCCGACCATCAGCGTGCCGTTCTCGGCCTTCACGGTCTCGATCACTTGACGGGCCCGGTCCACGTCCAGATCCACAGGTTTTTCGCAGAAGACCGCCTTGCCCCCCTTCACGAAGTCTTCGATCAGGTCGGCATGCGTGTCCGTCGGCGTGCAGATGACCACGGCGTCGACGTCGTCGGCCGTCCGGATTTCTTCGATGCTTCGGATCGCGCATCCGTATTGATCGCTCACGGCCTTTGCCGCGGCGTCCACCGCATCGGCGACCGCCACAAGCGTGGCATCCGGGACGCTGGCAATGGCCTTGGCGTGGACTTGTCCAATCCGCCCGGCGCCGAGAACCCCAAATCTGACTGTCATCGTCTTCCTCATTTTTTGAACAGGGCAAAACCCGATTGTGCGTCGCGGGCGTCAACAGACGGCGACGGGTTACTGGTCGATGGTTTTAGCCTCTAGGCTGGGGCCCTAAGCTGCGTCCGCGTATTCCGGCTGTGTCTTCGCTCCGGTGATATAGGCGACGACATCTTCGCCCGTGATGTCGTTGTTCTTGATATCGAGGTTCGCGCAGATACGACCACGCCGGAACACCACGATCCGATCGCAGAGATCCATGACCTGCCGCATGTTGTGGCTGATCAGGATCAGAGGTTCGCCCGCCTCTTTCAGGGTCCGGATTATGTTCTCGACCTGTGCGGTCTCCTGCACGCCATGCGCCGCCGTTGGTTCGTCCATGATAGTCAGCTTGGAGTGGAAAGTTGCGGTACGGGCGATAGCGACGCATTGCCGTTGCCCGCCAGACATCCGCTCGATCGTTCCGCGAATGTTGGGGATCTTTACGCCCGTCTTTTCCAATGCCCCCAAAGTGCGCTCCCGCATCGCCTTGTAGTCGAGGATCGAGAACGGTCCGAACTTGAACTTCACCAGTTCGCGGCCAAGGAACAGGTTGTCCGGAACGTCCAGCTGATCGGCAAGAGCCAGCGTCTGGAACACCGTTTCGATACCTGCATTCCGCGCATCCATCGGGTTCTCAAAATGTACCGGTTTGCCGTCAAAGATGACCTCGCCGCGTGTCCGCTGCTCAACCCCGGTGATCTGCCGGACGAAGGTGGATTTCCCCGCTCCGTTGTCCCCCATGATCGCCACGTGTTCACCCTTGCGCAGGGTGAAGTTGGCACCCTCGAGTGCGTGAACACCACCATAGTGCTTGGTCAGGTCGCGGGCTTCGAGGATCACGTCGCCAAGAGCCTGCTGGTTGTGCTGCACGTCTGCGCCGTGGAGGTTCGTTTGAACATCGCTTGCCATGATTGTGTTCCCTTATGACTTGGCCGCAGCCCGTTGGCGGCGCCACTGGTCGAGGACCACGGCAGCCACGATGATCACACCCTTGACCATCTCCTGGTAGTAGGCGTCGAGCCTGAGATAGGTGAACCCGGAGATGATGACGCCGAAGATCAGCGCACCGAGAACCGTGCCGATGATGGACCCGCGCCCGCCCGCCAAGCTGACGCCGCCGATGACGGTCATGGCGATGGCGTCGAGTTCGTACATCAAGCCCATGCCGGCCTGCGCTGTCAGGTTCTTGGACGCCAGTACCAGAGCTGAAAGGCCCGCCAGCATTCCGGCGATGGTGTAGACCAGCACCTTGTGGCGATTGACCTTGATCCCCGACATGCGCGCCGCGTCTTCATTCGAGCCGATGGCATAGGTGTGTTTGCCGTAGACGGTGTATTTCAGGATGAAGTGGAACAGGATCGCAAGGCCGATGAAGATCACCACCGGCGACCAGCCCGACATGCCGTTGCCGATGGCTCCGAACGGCTCGGTCGGGAAGGAAATCGGCTGGCCCTTGGACCACCACTTTGCCGCGCCGCGCGCCGCCACCATCATGCCCAGCGTGGCGATGAAGGGCGGAATGCGGGTGTAGGCAATGAGCAAGCCGTTGATGCCGCCCGCCAGCGTGCCGACGGCAAAGGCCACGACGATCGGCACGATCACCGGCAGGTCCATCCAGGCATCGCCAAAGATCGCCTTCGGGTTGGGGTTGCCATTGACCAGCGCGGTCTGGGCAAAGCTCATGGAGACCATCGCCGTCAGGCCCACGACCGAGCCCGGTGACAGGTCGATCCCGCCGGAGATGATTACCTGCGTGGAACCGATGGCGATGATCCCGATGATCGACACCTGAAGGATGATGATCTTGAGCCGCACCATGTTGAGGATGGTGCCGTCACGGGCCGTGTCGAAATCGAAGAGCAAGCTCTGGCCGTTCATATAGGGCAGGACTTGCCCGAGGATCTCGAAGATCGCGATGATGGCGATCAGCGCGATAAACACGTTCATTTCGTTCGGCCAGGCGCGTTTCTTCGCGTCAAACGTCAGACCGCCAATTCCGTGGGACGTCTCGGACATCCTTTCCCTCCTGTTGCGCGACTTCGTGATAGCGACCGGGCAGAATATTGCCTTATCCACGTTGATCTGATCAGATCAACCAAGGTTTCTTCTGTCCGGCCCGGCATGATTTGCGATGTCGCCTACATCTGCCAGACGACCGGCTTCCCAACATGGGAAGCCGGAAGAGCGGAGCCTCGGGGGCTCCGCCCGGAGATCGCACGCGGCGATCGTCAGTTCTTCGACGTGTAATCGCCGAGGTTCGCCGGAGTCACCAGCTCGAACGGGATGTAGACCTTCTGGGCCACATCCTCGCCCTGTGCCAGTTTCAGTGCCGTATCCAGCGCGCCTGCGCCCTGTCCTGCCGCGTTCTGGAACACGGTCACGTCCAGATCGCCCGCCTGCATCGCCGCCAGCGCATCCTGCGTGGCGTCGACACCGGTGACAATCACGACATCCATCGAGATGCCCGCAGCTTTCATCGCCTGGATCGCGCCGATGGCCATTTCGTCGTTATTGGCAAAAACCGCCTGGAATTCCTGCCCGGAGGACAGCCAGTTGGTCATCAGATCCTGCGCCTCGTCGCGCGACCAGTTTGCGGTCTGCTCGTCGACGATATTGATGAAACTGCACATGTCCATGCCGATCACGTCGTGGAAATCCTTGGTGCGCTGAACGGCTGCCTGGTTCGACAGCTCGCCCATCATGATATAGATATCCGCCCCGGCCGAGAACCCGGCCGCACGCAGCAACTGGCAACCTTCGAAGGCGGCCAGTGTGCCGGACTCGATCTCGTTCGACGCCACGAAGGCCTGGTTGTCGGGGAGGGTGTCGACATTGACAGGCAGACGGTTCACATAGACGAGCGGAATACCGGCATCGGCGGCGGCCCTGGTCATCGCTTCGGTCGCCGCGGTGTCGACCGGATTGACGATGATCGCATCGACGCCCGAGGCGGCAAAGTTGTTGATCTGGTCCAACTGCTTGGCGACGTCGTTCTGGGCATCCTCGATCTGGACATCGACGCCTTCCATACCGTCGGCCAGTTCCTGGATACCGTTGCGCAGAACAGTCAGGAAGTTGTCGTCGAACAGCGCCATCGACACACCGATGGTCTCGGCCATCGCGGTGGTGGACATGAGCGAGGCAAGGCTCGCGGCGATCAGGGTCTTTCTCATGGGTTTCCTCCCTTTGATGGTGTCCGGCACACCATTCATCTGCCGGAAGTCCCCTCCTCCGGGGCAATCAAGCCTCTCGCTCAGGCGGCTTTCGCCCGAAGCCTGGAGGCAATGAAATCGAACGAGCGTTTCAGCGCGGACTACGGATCGGTCATCGCGTGGATTTCCGGCGCAAAGCATTCATAGGAAATCGCACCGTCATAGCCAGCGGCGATCAGCGCCTTGATCTGGTCGGTGTTACCCAGCCGGTCTTGTTCGTCGACCAGAACGCGGTGGTGGTCTTCCATCTGCTCGACGCTCAGGTCGGGGTCGGCGACACCGGAGATATGAACGATGCCGGTATGATCCGGATAGAGCGGGCCGCCACCGGCAAGCGTGTGGTGGAACGTATCATGGACCAGCTTGAAGCGGTGGGCAGCGTCCAGCGCCTCGATCACGCCGACAAGCTCTTCCTTGGAGCGCAACGAGGACCGCCCGAAACCCAGCGGTTCGACCAGCGCCTCCAGGTCGGCGGCCTCATGGATCGGCAGGGCTTGCTTGAGCGCGCTGCGCAGGTTTGCCTGGCGTTCGCCATTTCCGATCTGCGTGCCGTCGTTGCGGGGGATCAGGCTGATGGTTTCCGCGCCGGATGCGCTGGCCGCCGCGACAATCGTTTCGACCTTGGCGCGGATGTCATCGGACCAGGAGTTGAAGGCATAGACCTCGCTCATGCCCAACAGCCGCAACCCGCGGTCGTGGGCCATCTTTCCGGCCTCTGCCGGGGCGATCCCGTCGAACAGCGGGCGGCCCAGATCGTTGCGCAGCTCGACACCGATGCAACCGAGATCCTTGGCCAGATCGAGGAAGGCCGGATAATCGAGATGGCGCAGGGTCATCTGGTTGAGTGCAGTTTTCATCTTGTCCTCCCACATCGACGCTTCGGCATCGTATCTCGTGGGCCGGACGTTGCGCGGCGGACCAGATTCGGTCAATTCTCGCACCACCACTTTGCGTCAAAAATGACGTTTTTCTGCACATGCAAAATGACGTTTTAACGTCTCTACAGCATTTCTGGAAGAACCAGGTGCGGATCCAGGAAATGCTGCCCGGATATGCCGTCGTCGCCTTCTTTTACCGAGCGCACCATGTGCGAAATCAGATCCGCGCAGAGCGCCGGCAAGGGCGTACAGATTGCCATCAAGGCATAGCCATCCATCAGGGCGGCGCTGCTTTCTTTGGTGACTTCGTTGACGATGAGGGCCACGCGCGGGCTGGGATGCAGTTCGCGCAGAGCCGCGATTGCACCCTCCATACCACCACCCGCGACATAAATCCCCTTCAGGTCCGGATGCCTGCGAACCAGATCGATCGTCGCCTCATAAGTCAACTGACGCGTTTCGAGATTCACCAGCGTGTCGAGGACGGAAAAGGCAGGGGCATTGTCCCGAACGTAGGATCGAAATCCCACCTCGCGCAGGTCGTGGCCATGCCAACGGTTTCCACCGACAAAGATCGCGAGCTTGCCAGGCTGCGCCACCGTTTTCGTGATCATCCAAGCGGCAACGCGTCCGATCTTCATGTTGTTAAGGCCGATGTAATTGCGGCGCAAACCTTGGGCAAAGTCGTTCAGGAGAGAGAAGACCGGTACGCCTTTGTCTTTCAAATTGGTCACGACCTGAGCCAAGAGCTGATGATTGACTGCAGTCGCGGCGATGGCATCGCAATGGGACAGACCCTCAAGCGCTTTGGCGAAATCTTCGGGACTCTGGGAAGAGGCAAAGCGTATGACGGCGCGGCCACGGATGTCGGACTGGGCCGCCACAGCCCGTTCCACCTCGCGCGCAAAGTTCTGATAGAACTCCTGGCTTTTCTTGATGAAGAGAAAGCCAAAGGTCATCTCTGGCACGGCCGCGTCGATATTCTGTTCAATCAAGCCCCGCGCATGATACCCGACCTTGTGCGCCGCCTGCGCGATCTTGCGCATCGTTTCTTCGCGCACCTTCGCACGCCCATTCAACGCCCGATCAACGGTCGTCACGCTCACGCCCGCTTCGCGGGCAACATCCTGAGTTGTCGGGCGGCGTGCCATGATGTCCTCCATGACGTTATTGCGTCATCAAGGGATAGCGTGCCGCGCCGTTTCAGGCAAGTCTCAGAGACCTGCCATGAAGGCTTCGAACTCCTCGTCTCTGATCGGGACTACATGTTCGGTGGCAGGGTAGACACCGCCCTCCACGTCGGCCCGGAACTCGAAAAAGGCCGCGACGCGTTCTTTTTGCAGCCGGTCGTATTCCGCCGCGAAGTCCCGATAGGTCTTGGCGTGACGCGGCTTGTGTCCACGAGTACATCCAAGGACGTCTTCGGCAAATAGATACTGGGCATCGGCGCCAGAGCCTGCGCCCATCCCCAGCATCACGAGCGACGTGCGCCTACTGATTTCGGCTGCGACACGGTCGGGGACAACTTCCAGTTCGGCGCCGAATGCGCCGACCTCCTCAAGGGCCTTCACATGCCGCCAGACATCAAGTGCGCTGGACGCAGTCTTGCCGACAGCCTTGAACCCGCCGGTCCAAGTCGCTTTTGATGGAATAAGGCCTACATGGCTCACCACGGGTATCCCGTCGTCGGCCAACACCTTGATGGTGCCCAGAGACGAGGCGCAGTAGACGCAATCGCCACCGATCTGCATCGCGCGATGTGCAGCGCGCTGATAGTCTTCCAGCGTTACGAGTTTACCATAAAGCAACCCGACCTGAACAAAACATTCACCCGCCGCCTCGCGCATCTTCGGCGTCCAGAGAGGGTCGATAATCGAAAGCATGTCGATCCCGGCCTCGGCCGCCGCAGCCGCCTCCTCCGGGGTTTCGACGTAGAGCATGGTCAGGGTGCGTTTGCCTTTGAGCGCGCGGATATCCGCGACTGTCGGTCTGGAGTTTCGCATCTCAGACCTCGATCATCACGCGGCCGTCCTCGACCTTGACCTTGTAGGTGTTCAGGTTGACGCAGGCCGGCGCGCGCAACGCCTCACCCGTGCGGTAATCAAATGTGGCGTTATGCT
>JBKDZY010000033.1:0-2202 GCA_047971765.1 Hyphomicrobiaceae bacterium
GTAACACTCAGCGGCTTGTGGGGCGTTCAGATGCCCAGGGCGATGCGCAGATCGTCGTAGCGTGCTTCGACTTCCGCAAAATGCGCGGAAAATTTCGGCCAGGAGAGGCCGAGACTGGCGCAGGCCAGTTGGGACACTTCCGGCACGCGGTTGTTTTCCTGTTCTCCGAGATCGAGGGCGTGGCTGAGTACCTGGCCGAGGTGGATCAGGTTTCCGATGTCGCTGCCGAACCCATCGGGTTCGTGGTGGGCGGCAATCGCATCGACGATGTCCGTCGGCAGCTTCCAGAAAGTCGCCAGAATGCCCCCGGCTTCGCTGTGGTCGTAGCCGAATACCGAGCGTTCGGCCAGATAGAGCGGCATATCGTTGCGGTGATGCAGATCCAGCACCTGCAGGAAATGCGACGGGCTGGCGGTGTACATGAGGAGCTGTCCGATGTCGTGCAACAGTCCGCCGGTGAATGCCAGTTCCGCATCCATGTCCATCTGTTCGGCAAGTACCCGGGCGCAGACAGCCACCCCGAGCGAATGTTGCCAGAGCAGCCTGGCGCTGAATCCCGAAGCATGCGTGTCGTAGCGGTGGATCAACGTGGAAGCGAGGATGATGTTGGCGATCCGGTCGGCGCCGAGCAGCATGAAGGCCTGGCCAACCGACCCGACCCGTTTCGATGTCCCTGAGCCCGCTGAATTCGCCGCCGCGAGCAGTCGGGCCACGATGGCCGGGTCTGAATTGATGTGCTGGGCCAGGGTTTCCAGATTGGCTGCCTCATCATCGAGTGCCCGGATCAAGTAGTTGACCACCTCGGGCAAGGAAGGGAGGGCTTGCGCGTGGAGAGGGAGTTGCTCGAGCGTAGGAGAGGTCATTCCGTATCCTCGAGACGAAAGTCCAGAACGGCGGTGCGCAGGGCTTCTCGGGCCGGGCTGCCGGATCCGCGGAAAATTGTTTCGATGCGGGAGCGGATGGCCTGCTGTTCTGCCGCAATCGTGTCTGCGTCACGCGTGTCGGGAATGAGCACGGAGATGGCATTGATGCCGCGCCGGGTCAACCGCTCGAGCATGGAGAGGTCGAGCTCGGTCCCCGCTGCGAGGAGCGTGTTGCCCTCGCGGTCTGCGATGGTCCGGGCCAGAGTCATGCCGGGAGCGGCCCGCCCGGGGGCCAGGCATATGCTGCGATATTTGATCGTCATTGCGGGCGCCGCTTTTCCGGAATTTCGAGTGTCATGAGTTTGCCACAGTGCAAGGGCGATGAGAACATAGTGCTCTTGAAACATATCCCGGCAGGCCCGAAATGACGCAGATGACTCCCCAGGAAATCGTTCACGAACTCGACAAACACATCGTTGGCCAGGGTAAGGCCAAGAAAGCAGTGGCCATTGCCCTGCGTAACCGCTGGCGCAGGGCACAGGTCGAAGAGCCGTTGCGCCAGGAAATTACGCCCAAGAACATCCTGATGATCGGGCCGACCGGCGTGGGCAAGACTGAAATAGCCCGGCGCCTGGCCCGGCTGGCCAACGCGCCGTTCATCAAGGTCGAGGCGACCAAATTCACCGAGGTGGGTTACGTTGGGCGAGACGTCGAGACGATCATCCGCGATCTGGCCGAAATTGCCATCAAGAACGGGCGCGAACAGGCCATGAAGGCCGTCAGGGTGCGCGCCGAGGATGCCGCCGAGGAGCGGCTGCTCGATGCCTTGCTGCCTCCGGCGCGCGGCGGCTTCTACAACGACACGCAGAATGCCGAGGAAAACGCCACGCGCCAGAAATTCCGCAAGAAGCTGCGCGAAGGCGGGCTCGAAGACAAGGAAATCGAGATTGAGGTCGCTGCACCTACCGTTCAGGCCGAAATCTTCGCGCCTCCCGGCATGGAGGATCTGACCTCGCAGATTCAGGGCATGTTCCAGAACATGGGCAGTGCGCGCAAGAAATCGCGCAAGCTGAAGATCAGCGAGGCACGCAAGCTGCTGATCGACGAAGAAGCCGGGAAACTGGTCAACGACGAGGAAGTGAAGCTGGAAGCGGTGCGCAACGTTGAACAGAACGGCATCGTGTTCCTCGACGAAATCGACAAGATCACCTCGCGCAGCGACGCGCACGGCGCCGATGTGTCGCGCCAGGGCGTGCAGCGCGACCTGCTGCCTTTGGTCGAAGGCACCACGGTGTCGACCAAGTACGGCATGATCCGCACCGACCACATCCTGTTCATT
>JBKDZY010000034.1:0-2069 GCA_047971765.1 Hyphomicrobiaceae bacterium
GTTCATCGCTACGCCGACATCGGCCTGAGCGAGCGCGGGCGCGTCGTTGGTACCGTCGCCGCACATGGCGACCAACTTGCCCTTGGCCTGCTCCTCGCGGATCAGCGTCAGCTTGTTCTCGGGCGTGGCCTCGGCAAGGAAGTCATCGACGCCGGCCTCGGCCGCGATCGCGGCGGCGGTCATGGGATTATCGCCGGTTATCATCACCGTACGGATGCCCATGCGGCGGAGCTCCGCAAAACGCTCGCGGATGCCACCCTTGACTATGTCTTTCAGGTGAACAACGCCGAGAAGTCTGCCATCCCGGACGACCGCCAGCGGCGTTCCGCCGATCTTGGCAACCTCGTCGGCAATCGCCTGCAGTTCCCCCTTGCTCTCGACGCTTGCACGGGCCGCGCCATTCGCAATCGAGGCCTGCTCGACGTACTTGAGAACCGCGTCCACAGCGCCCTTACGAATGGATGAGCGATCGAAATCGACCCCGCTCATCCGACTTTGCGCGCTGAACGGAACGAATGTCGCATTTAGCGACTGCATGTCTCTGCCGCGAATGCCGTATTTTTCCTTGGCGAGAACAACAATCGAGCGGCCCTCCGGCGTCTCGTCGGCGAGTGATGCCAATTGCGCGGCGTCGGCTAGTTCCTGCTCGGTGACGTCCTTCACTGGACGGAATTCTGTTGCCTGGCGGTTGCCCAGCGTGATCGTTCCGGTCTTGTCGAGAAGAAGCGTGTCGACATCGCCCGCCGCTTCGACGGCTCGACCGGACATGGCGAGCACGTTGAAACGGACAAGCCGGTCCATGCCGGCGATGCCGATGGCCGACAGAAGCGCGCCGATGGTGGTTGGAATCAACGTCACGAACAGCGCTACGAGTACAATCGTGGGAATGGACCCGCCCGCATATGCCGCAAACGCGGGAATCGTCGCTGTCGCGAGCACAAAGATCAGGGTCAGTCCGGCAAGCAGGACATTCAGCGCGATCTCGTTCGGGGTCTTCTGGCGCTCAGCGCCCTCCACCAGCGAGATCATGCGATCGATGAAGGTCGAGCCGGCCGCTGCCGTGATCTTGACCTTGATCCAGTCAGAGAGCACCTGGGTGCCGCCGGTCACCGCCGAGCGGTCGCCGCCGGACTCGCGTATGACCGGAGCGGACTCACCTGTGATGGCAGCTTCGTTCACCGAGGCAATGCCCTCGATGATCTCGCCATCCGACGGGATTATGTCGCCAGCCTCGACCAGCACCACATCGCCAACCTTCAGACTTGTGCCGGGCACGAGCTTGGCGCTTTCATCGCTGCCGTTAGTGAGCAGCCTTGCCTGCGTTTCCGTCCGCGACCGGCGAAGCGAATCCGCCTGTGCCTTGCCGCGGCCTTCGGCGACGGCCTCGGCGAAATTGGCGAAGAGGATCGTGAACCAGAGCCAGAGGATGATCTGAAAAGAAAAGCCTAGATCGCCTGCTCCGGTCACGATGTCCTTGAGGAACAGGAGCGTCGTCAGGACCGAGACCACGGCGACGACGAACATCACCGGATTTCTGGCCAACGTGCGAGGGTTGAGTTTCTTGAATGCGCCCCCGAGAGCGGGAACGAGGATGCGAGCATCGAAAATGCTCGCGGTCTTAGACTGGCTCATGAGAGGCTCCAGCGTTGATGTCTTTGATGTCGATCCCGGTCTGTTCATCCCAGAGTTGGGCCGCCAGCCAGACGACGAGCACGAGCGCTCGCATCCCCGCGCCCTGCCGAGGAAGGTGCCACAAGGCGCAAAGGAGGCTCCTGGCCTTCGGGAACTCGGAGCGGGGTAGAGAGATTCGCGGAATTACCAAGCCACCTGCTGATAGTCCGCGCCGCATATTCATCCGACTGGATCTTCGGCAGTTCAGAAGCGTTCAGGGCGCAGCAGCGCGTAAACAAGGTAGGCCGTGATGAACAATGTCACCGCACCTCCAAAAACATAATCAAGTATCATATCTGCACCTCTACTTCCCCGAAAGGCTCCAAAACCGGAGCCCTCCTTTGCCTCTACGCCCGATCGGCAGCTTGTATGGATACGCGCGCTTTCGCACGGGCGTC
>JBKDZY010000035.1:0-1793 GCA_047971765.1 Hyphomicrobiaceae bacterium
TGCTGATCCTCGTGCCCGAACAGGTCGCTCTACGGGTCGAAAATGGCGAAGGACGCGCCTTTGCGCTGACCTTCGATCAGAAGCTGGTGACGCAGGGCGTGGGGCTGCACACCCGCATGGGTCGCGATCCCTATGCCGAGATCACTGCCACGCTGGCGACCGAGGCCATGGGCGGTCGGGTGCTGCGGATTCAGCGCACCTTCCGGGAGCCGAACGAGAACCTTCCCGAACCCGCCGCAATCCTTGCGCAACTCGAAGGGCTTTACGGCCCGCCCTCGCAACGCACAAGCGAAGGCGCGACATGGGCTTGGGGTGAGAATGGCTTCATCCCTGATCTCGACGGCCAGCCGCTGCATGAGATCACCACCGTCAGCCAGTTCGGGTCACGCAAGACAATCCAGTACCGGCCCTGCTCAACGGGGTTCAGCGCAGATGCCGAATACCGTTTCCGCCAGCATCGCGAAACGCCGATCATGCCGGGGTGCGTTGCGCTGTTCAAGTTCAGCTACAGCGGCGGCGCGCAGCTCTCGACCGTCAGCTTTTCGCTGACCGATTTCGACCTGATCCGCCGGCATGTGGCCGAGGTGGACCGTCAGATCCTCGAAGCCTTGACCTCCGACGCGCCGGTCGCGCCCGCCGACATGGATCTGTGACGCCATGACGAACGCTACAGCGGAAACCCAGACCTGCCCCTTCTGCTACACCGAACTGGACGCCCGCGCGACCGTCTGCGGCAACTGCCAGGCCGTCAAGGACATCATCCCCGTCTGGATGAGCCGCCTGAAGTTCTATGGCCTGAGTATTGGCCTTGTTCTGGTCGGGTTGTTCCTCGCCTTCGTGGACGGCAAGGGGGTCAATTGGTGGGGGGTGCCTTTTGCCATAATCGGAGCCATCTTCTTAATGAAGGCCCACAAGGTCGATCTCTCTGACCGGCTTTGGCACCGCAAGGAATGAGGAGGCCTCTATGGCTTGGTATGACACACCGGCGTGCAGGGATCAGCGCCAGGAACTTTTCGTATTGGCAAAGCGCGACCGATCCGAGGCTGAAGAGGCCCGTTTTCTGGAATTGATCGATCTCGTGAAGAAATGCGATGCATACAACAAGGCGGCAGAGGATTTCGTGAACGGCGCGCCGTGAGCGGCTGTGCCCGCTGTTCGAACTCCAGTTGTTACCAAGTAGGTCCGACATGTCGAAAGCAGCGCAGAATAAGCCGTTTCGGGTGAAATGCAGGCTCTGCGGCACCATCGCGGAGAGCTGGCACTACACAGCCAACGCGCCGAAAGGGGCGACCAAGGGCATGGCGTCCTGCAAATGCGGCAACATCACCGTCGATAGCCTTGGCTACAAGAACCTCGGGCGGGTTTTCGAGAAGCAGCCAAGGACGGCAGAAGGTGTGGAGTGACCCGTTATTCTCCGCATCAGATGCGGAGAATAGGCCGCGCAATCTCCGCACCCCGCCTGAAACCCCACAATCGCTCGATACTTGGCGTCTCGCTCATGTGGATTTTCCGGCTCCCGTTACACATTCGGCCCCGCCTGACATCGCCCCCCATAAGGCAGGGGAAGGCGGGGCCGGTAGCGATCTATGACCGAAAGCCGACTTACGAACTGCCGGGCTGGTGATCCGCACTTTCAGGCGTTTCTGTTTCCTCTGCCTGCGGCACTCCCTCCACCTCGGGCTGTTCTGCCAGCTCATCCAGTAAGCCTGTGTCTTCCATTTCGCCCAAGGTGTTCTGAATCTGGTCGATGATGCTTTGTCTGGTCTTCATGGTTGTGTCCTTTCGTTTACTTA
>JBKDZY010000036.1:0-6518 GCA_047971765.1 Hyphomicrobiaceae bacterium
CGGTAGCGCATGAGGCTTGCGACCTCATGGGCGGCGCAGGCGCGCATGAAGGCTTCTCCCAGGCCTGTGCCGGATACGGCGGCGGTGGCGTTTTCCGCCCACGTTCCGGCGCCGATGACGGGGCTGTCACCAACGCGGCCCCATTGCTTGTTGGTCATGCCGCCGGTCGAGGTGGCGGCGGCGAGATTGCCGTGTGCATCGAGGGCGACGGCGCCGACGGTGCCGAATTTCCGGTCGTCGGCATCCGGTGGCGTTTCTGCGTCCCGGACGGCACGGGCGGACCCATCGTGGTCGAGTTCCATGCGGCCGGCAGCGCGGGCGCGTTCTAGCTGTTGCCAGCGCGCCTCGGTGCGGAAGTAGGACGGATCGACCATGTCGAGCCCCTGGGCGGCGGCAAAGGTCTCCGCACCTTCGCCGATCAGCATCACATGGCGGGAGTGGGCCATCACGGCGTGTGCAGCCTTGACGGGATTGCGGATGCGGGTGACGCCGGCCACGGCGCCGGCGGCCCGGGTCGCGCCGTCCATGATGGAGGCGTCCATCTCGTTCCTGCCATCGCTGGTGAAGACGGCCCCACGTCCGGCGTTGAACAGTTCGTTGTCTTCCATGGACTGGACGGCGGCGATGACGGCCTCGGTGGCCGAGCCGCCGGCGACCAGAACAGCCTGGCCGGCGCGCAGGGATGCCTCCAGGCCGGCACGGTAGGCGGCTTCCTTTTCCGGTGTCATGAGATCGCGCGTGATGGTTCCCGCGCCACCGTGGATAACGAGAACCGGTTCGAGCACTGCCATGGTCGTTTCAGCCATCGTTCGACCTTCCAGCCGGAAATTGAAGAGACCGTTATTTCATGCCCAACGCGGCCATGACGGTATGCAGATCCTTGTCGCCGCGGCCGCACAGGTTCATGACGATCAGGTGGTCCCTGGGGAGGTCGGGAGCGATGCGCATGACGTGCGCCAGCGCATGGCTCGGTTCAAGGGCCGGGATGATGCCCTCGTACTTCGTACAGAACTGCAATGCGGCCAGCGCTTCCTTGTCGGTGGCCACCACGTAGTTGACGCGCCCGGTATCGCGCAACCAGGAATGCTCCGGACCGACACCCGGATAATCGAGGCCGGCCGAGATCGAATGGCCTTCCAGGATCTGGCCATCGGCGGTCTGCAACAGATAGGTGCGGTTGCCGTGCAGGACGCCCGGCCGGCCGCCGGTGAGGGAGGCACAATGGCCGTCCTCGACGTCAAGGCCATGGCCGCCAGCCTCGACGCCATAGATGTTGACGGAGGCGTCATCGAGAAACGGATGGAAGAGGCCGATGGCGTTGGAACCGCCACCGATGCAGGCCACGAGCGAATCCGGCAGGCGCCCCTCGGCTTCCATCATCTGTTCGCGGACCTCGTTGCCGATGATCGACTGGAAATCACGAACCAGCTCCGGATAGGGATGGGGGCCGGCGGCGGTGCCGATGATGTAGTAGGTGGTGCGGACATTGGTGACCCAGTCGCGCAGCGCCTCGTTCATGGCGTCCTTGAGGGTGCCGGCGCCGGAGGTGACCGGATTGACCTTGGCCCCGAGAAGTTTCATGCGGGCGACGTGGGGGGCCTGCCGCTCGACATCGGTCGCGCCCATGTAGACTTCGCAGGGAAGAGCGAACTTGGCGCAGACGGTCGCGACGGCGACGCCATGCTGGCCCGCACCGGTCTCGGCAATGATGCGGCCCTTGCCCATGCGCCTGGCCAGCAGGATCTGGCCCAGGCAGTTGTTGATCTTGTGGCTGCCCGTGTGGTTGAGCTCGTCGCGCTTGAAATAGACCTTGGCGCCGCCCAGCTCCTCGGTGATGCGTTCGGCGAAATAGAGCGGCGAGGGGCGCCCTGTATAGTGCTTCTGGAGGTAGGCGAGGGCTGCCGCGAATTCCGAATCGGCCTTGGCGGCGTTGTAGGCGTCTTCGAGTTCGAGGATCAGTGGCATGAGGGTTTCAGCAACGAACCGCCCGCCGAAAATTCCGAAGAAGCCACGCCCGTCGGGGCCATTGCGGAGGCTGTTGGGCTCACTGCTGCCACGGCCTGGCGTGTCGATGGTGGTCATACCGGTTGCTCCGAATGGTCGTTGGCGGCGGTCCTTGCGGTTCACGGCGTCTCGGTCACGCGTGCAGCCGCAATGAAGGCCTGGATGAGATCTGGATCCTTCTCGCCAGGCCGACCTTCGACGCCGGATGAGACGTCGATGGCGGTCGCGCCTGTCGCGTGTATGGCGTTTGCCACGTTCTCGGGCGTCAAGCCACCTGAAAGCATGTAGGATACCCGGCCCTTGACGTCATCCAGGGCGTGCCAGTCGAACGGGACACCGTTGCCGCCGGGCAGGACCGCCCCCTTGGGCGGGCGCGCATCGAACAGGATCAGGTCGGCGGCCTTCCCGTAGTCCAAGGCCCGGGCCGCATCGGCGGCGGTTGCGACCTTGATGGCCTTCATTACCGGCGTGGCGAACGTGCTGCGTATCTGGGCGACGCGCTCCGGCGTCTCGTTGCCGTGAAGCTGGATGAGATCAGGCTTGACGCTGGCGACGATGGCGGCGAGCAGATCGTCATCGGGATCGACGGTGAGAGCGACAATGCGGGCCCTGCCACGGGTCGCATCTGCCAGCACGCGGGCGTCTGCGAGCGGGATATTGCGCGGGCTTGGCGGGAAAAACACGAGGCCGATGTAATCGGCGCCTGCCTGGAGGGCTGCGGCCAGGGCTTCGGGGGTCTTCAACCCGCAAATCTTGATGCTTAGCGCCATTCGTGGCTCTTACCTTCACGCGCATCCATCGGCGCGGCGCTTGTCCTGGGCAGGGGGGCCATACTTGGGGGCAGGGAGCGGTCATGGGCAGGAAGCGGTCATGGGGCTCGCCTGCACCGGCCCAGCACCTCCTGCCAGCAAAGGTGCGCAGGCGTGGCCCGTGGCCTACCGGCCGGCGATCGCCAGGACCTTGGAGCCGGCCGCACCTGATGCTTCCACGTTTGCATCGCGTTCGCGGGCCAGCCGATCCGCCTCCGCACGCCAGCGCATGGCATCCTGCGAGCGGTGGCGGGCAACCTTGCGCCAATGGGACTGGCCGAACCAGGTCGCCAAGCCACCGGCAATGACGCCGATGACCAGGGCCGAGAACAGGTAGACGTAGAACGGCAGCTCGATGGAAAGTGCGGGCTGGTCCGGCCTGAACGGATCCAGGACCATGCGGACCTGCTCCCGGTTCGACACTGCGAGCGTGATCAGCAGCAGGGCTACCGGAAATGCGATCAACAAGCGCACGAGCCGTTTCAGCACTGGCCTAACTCCCTCTTGTCTGGTCAGCGCGCCGTTCGAGAATCCCGCGCCGCCTGCCGGTCAATTCAAGCGCCCGCAGTCCGCGGAACGGCCTTGGGCTTTGCCTTCGCCTTGGGCTTGGCTTTCGCCTTGGCCTTGGTTGCCGTCTTCGCCTTGGCGCCCGATTTGGCCTTCGCGACCACTTTCACGTCGCCGTCGTTCAAGCGCTCGCGCAGCTCCTTGCCGGTCTTGAAGAACGGTACGTATTTCTCCTCGACCTTGACCGAGGCACCGGTTCTCGGGTTGCGGCCGACGCGCGGTGGCCGGTGCTTGACCGTGAACGCGCCGAAACCGCGCAGTTCGACCCGGTCGCCCCGGGCCAACGCATCGACGATCTCGTCAAAGATAACATTGACGATGCGCTCGATATCCCGATGGAACAAATGTGGATTAGCCGCCGCGATCTTCGCGATGAGCTCCGACTTGATCATAAACACCCTCCCGCACGCACTGCCGGCGCCCTGCCGCCGCCCCCCGGGGATGCGTCATGTTCCGACTAACTTGGATCGCCTTGATATTACTTACCTTTCGGAGGGCTGCCAAATGGAAACGAGTCCGTTGTTGGCGAGTTGGTTTAAGCTCTGCGAACCGCCGAGGCCGGCGAACGGTAAATCATCCAGGCCCAGGACCTTTCTGAACGCCATTCCGGCAAGGCCGAGAAGACCGAACGTGTTGCTTGATTTTTCTTTCCAATCAACAACTTTCAGGCCTTTCTTGATGTTTCTCTTGGTTTCAAGCCAGGCGATGGCCTCTCGCTCGCCGCCGATGCCGTCGATCAGCTTGTACCGAATTGCCTCACGTCCGGAAAAAATTGCACCCTGCTCGAGGCCTGGCACGGTGGACGTGTCAATCTTGCGCCGCGTTGCTACCAAGCCTTTGAACCAGTTCATTGAATCTGCAACCATCCGCTCCGTGGTGGCGCGTCCGGCTGCATCCAGCGGCTGGAAGGGTGACGGAACGGCTTTCAACGGACCACTTTTCACCTCGTTGAACTTGACGCCAACCTTGCCCAGCAGCTCGGACACTTCGGCCCATTGGAAAATGACGCCAACCGAGCCGGTGATGGTGTTGCCATGGGCGATGATGTGATCGGTGGCGAGACCCGCGATATAGGCTGCCGAGGTTGCGATCGTGCCGAACTGGGCGACGACCGGCTTTTTCCGGGCCAGCCTGCGGATCTCCTCGAACAGGGCTTCTCCGCCAGCGGTGGTCCCACCGGGGCTGTTGACGTACAGGATGACCGCATCGACGTTGGGACTCTTGGCGATCTTGTTCAGCAGGGCGAGCTGCTTGCGGTCCTCGGTGATCATGCCGGTGAGCGAGACCCGGGCAATCTCATGTGTTGCGAAAAGACCCGTTTCGTCCCGGCCGCCCGCAGCCTTCATGGCGACGACGCCCAGGGCGATGACGGCGGCGATGACGGCAACAATGCGCCAGGTCGAAATGGACCGTCGCATGCGGCGGCGATCGAGAACCGCTTCGGTTTCCAAGGACATTTCTTCTCCTGCAGACGGACTGTCTGGCGCTGAATAACTGCCCCGAAAGATTACGCTCTGGGGCGCGCCCCTTCAACCTCGGCCAATCAGATGGCGTCACATACCGGGGAACATATCCGATGGTCCTGCAACCCTGTTGCAGAACCTGCTCGGTCCAACGGTATTTTTACATCCGAAATGGATTGCGGAATTGTGAATGATCCGGAGCGTCAGTCACTCCTGGACGTTTGGGCAGAGGGCGGAAGTACGGAAGGGCGGCCAGTTTCCTGGACCGCCCCTGCTTTCTTTCCGTGGCCGGATATTGCCCGATGGGCTGTGTGCCCCATCTCCCGACCGCGTGCGTGTGACTCATGCCGGGGGCGATGGAGCCTCCGGCATGAAGGGACACGATCACTCGTTGTCGTCTTCGCCGCCTTCGCGCTTCTTCATGGCAGCCTTGAAGATGTCGCCGAGAGACGCGCCCGAGTCCGACGAGCCATACTGGGCGACAGCCTGCTTTTCTTCCGCGATCTCGAGGGCCTTGATGGAGACCTGGATGCGGCGGGCGTGCTTGTCGACCGACAGGACCTGGGCATCGACCTTGTCGCCCACATTGTAGCGCTCGGGGCGCTGCTCGGAGCGGTCGCGCGAGAGATCCGAACGCTTGATGTAGGTGGTGATGTCGGTGTCGGCGATCTTGACCATGATGCCGTTGGGCTCGACAGCGGTCACCTCGCAGGTCACGGCATCGCCCTTCTTGTACTTGCCAAGGGTATCGAGCGGGTCGCCGGCAAGCTGCTTGATGCCAAGCGAGATGCGCTCCTTGGCGCTGTCGACGTCAAGGACGACGGCCTGCACCGTGTCACCCTTCTTGTAGTCCTTGATGAGCTCTTCGCCGGGCTTGTTCCAGTCGAGATCCGACAGGTGGACCATGCCGTCGATGCCATTGTCGAGACCGATGAAGAGGCCGAACTCGGTGATGTTGCGGATCGGACCTTCGATGGTCGAGCCCTTCGGATGGAGGGCCAGGAAGGCATCCCAAGGGTTGTCCTGGGTCTGCTTGAGGCCAAGCGAGATGCGGCGCTTGTTCGGATCGACCTCGAGGATCTGCTCTTCGACCTGCTGGCTGGTCGAGACGATCTTGCCGGGATGGACATTCTTCTTGGTCCAGCTCATCTCGGAGACGTGGATCAGGCCCTCGACGCCCGGCTCCAGTTCCACGAACGCGCCATAGTCGGCGATGTTCGTGACGGTGCCGTTGAAGCGTGCGCCGACCGGGTACTTGGCCTCGATGCCTTCCCACGGATCAGACAGGAGCTGCTTCATGCCGAGCGAGATGCGCTGGGTTTCCGGGTTGATGCGGATGATCTGCACCTTCACGGTGTCGCCGACATTGACGACGTCCGACGGATGGTTGACGCGGCGCCAGGCCATGTCGGTGACGTGCAGGAGGCCGTCGATGCCGCCCAGGTCGATGAACGCACCGTAGTCGGTGATGTTCTTGACGACACCGTCGATGACCTGACCCTCGGCCAGACGTGCGACGATCTCGGACCGCTGTTCGGCGCGGGTCTCTTCCAGCACGGAGCGGCGGGAGACAACGATGTTGCCCCGGCGGCGGTCCATCTTGAGGATCTGGAAGGTGAGCGGCTGGTGCATCAGCGGGCCGATGTCGCGCACCGGACGGATGTCGACCTGGCTG
>JBKDZY010000037.1:0-6846 GCA_047971765.1 Hyphomicrobiaceae bacterium
GACCAGCACTGCCGTGATCGACTTGGGCGTCAGGTCGAGCTTGCGCACATCGTCCGCTGTGATGTGCTGGCCCGGAATGCGTGCCCCCGATTGCCACCCGACATGCATGGCCTCGATACCCGCGAGACTGACATGGACGGTGCGATCAACCGGCGTCCCCGTGGGCTTGAGAATCCCGCTAACGACGAATGGCCGGTCATCATGCTCGACAAACGACACGCTGCCGAGACCATGCGCCACGATGATCTTGTCACCAACCTTGTAGCCAAGCGTTCGCGCGACCTCCGCCCCGATCACGGCATCGTAGAGATCGGAGAACGGCTTGCCCGCCGCAAACGCCAGTGCATGGCGGCGCCGATAGTGGAATTGCTCGAAATAACCTTTTGTGGTACCAAGCACCCGAAACCCGCGATGACTGTCCCCCAGTGATAACGGCACGGCCCAGGCCACCTCGGGTTGGCGGGCGATGTCCTTGTAGCTGGCCCACGTCACGTTGTTCGTCGCGTTCCCGATGCGGAAGACCGAGTAGAGCAGCAACTGCAGGCCGCCGGTCCTGGCGCCGACGATCAGATCGGTGCCCGAGATGGTATCGGTAAAACTCTGGCGTGCGCCGGTACG
Source organism: Hyphomicrobiaceae bacterium (assembly GCA_047971765.1). Lineage (GTDB taxonomy): Bacteria > Pseudomonadota > Alphaproteobacteria > Rhizobiales > Hyphomicrobiaceae. The sequence continues at coordinate 619 of JBKDZY010000037.1, forward strand.
GACCTTCTCGACGCCAAGCAGGAGTGTCACGCTGATGGCAATCGACAGGATGGCGAGCAACGCCGTCACCCAGCGGTTCGCCAGCGATTGGAGTGCAAGACGAACAACAATCATGCCGTGGCACCGTTCCCCGTTTCAGTCCGCCCTCCGCCCACCGCTGTCTGGATGACGGATGAAAGATCGACCACGCGGTTGAAGTGTGGAGCCAGCGTGGGATCATGACTGACCATCAACAATCCGGCACCGCTGCGTTGAAGCTCGGCTGTGACCAGGTCAAGAAACTTGTCTCGGGCCGCATGGTCGAGGGCCGATGTCGGCTCGTCCGCAATCACCAGTTCCGGCCCACCGATGAGCGCCCGCGCCGCCGCCACACGCTGCTGCTGCCCAACACTCAACGCATCAGCCCGTTTGCGCCCAACCTTGTCCGGATCAAGCCCAAGGCGCGCCAGCAGCCGGCGCGCCTCCGCCAGTTGCGCCCCCGCATTGCCGAGCCGCGCGCGCCGCACGGGCGCAAACCGAAGCGGCAATAGCACGTTGTCGATCGCTGTCCCGTAGGGGAGCAGATTGAACATCTGGAAGATGAGCCCCATGTGCTCGACCCGGAACTGATCCCGCGCGCTGGCCCGCATGGCACCGAGATCCCGGCCAAGAACCGTGATCCGCCCGAGATCAGGCGCAACGATGCCCGCGATCAAGGACAGCAGCGTGGACTTGCCCGATCCCGATGGCCCCACGAGGAGCAGTTGCTCACCTGCCGCCATCTGGAACCTGTCCGCCTGCAGCTCGAACCCTTCCCGGCCCGGCCAGCGGAAACGGACGCCCGACACAGCGATCAGGGAACCATCACTCATGCCGCGCCTTCACTCATGCAGGGGATGCCTCCTCCATCGGGCCATTGGGCCATTGGGCCGATCAATCGCCCGGACCCTACACGACGAACGGGCGAAACTCCCCCCGTCCAATTGTCGCGATCACGCTCCGCCTACGCCCAATCGACAAAGCCCGCCAGAAGTGCCGCACCGGCTGTTGGCAGGCGGCGATGGTTCGGCTTACCCTGCCGCACCTGACGCAATCCGGAGAGCGAACCGATGACCACGACCCCGCAGCACCTCGAATGCCTGAAGGGCCTCAAGATCCTCGACCTGTCACAGTTCGAGGCTGGTCCGTCCTGTACGGAAGCCCTGGCCTGGATGGGCGCGGAAGTGGTGAAGGTGGAAAACCCCAAACTCGGCGATCCAGGACGCGCAGCAATCTACGGCAGCCCCGAAAAGGACGGCCACTATTTCCTGATCTTCAACGCCAACAAGAAATCCGTGACCATCGACCTGAAGGCTCCGGAAGGAAAGAAGCTGCTGCTTGAACTGGCCGCCAAGACCGATGTCATGATCGAGAATTTCGCCCCCGGCGCCATCGAACGCCTCGGATTCGGCTATGACGTCATCTCGAAGATCAATCCCGGCATCATCTATGCCCAGGTGAAGGGCTTCGGCGAAGGCAGCCCCTACGAGAAGAACCTCGCCTTCGACATGATCGCCCAGGCCTGCGGCGGTGTGATGAGCATCACCGGCGCACCCGATGGTCCCCCGGTCAAGCCTGGCCCCACCATCGGCGACACCGGAACCGGAATGCTGCTGGCGATCTCGATCCTGTCAGCCTACGTCGAAAAGATGCGCACCGGCAAGGGCACCCGGCTGCAGGTGGCCATGCAGGATGCCATGCTGCACTATATTCGCATCGCATTTTCCACCCAGGCGCGAACGGGTGTCGCAGCCGGCCGCGCCGGGGCCAAGACACTCTCCGGCGCCAATCCGCCGGTCGGCATCTTCCCCTGCAAGCCCGGCGGCCCCAACGACTGGGTCTACATCTACACCAGCCGCGGCAACCCCGAGCACTGGAAGCGGCTGGCTCGCGTGGTCGGGCGCCCCGAACTCGCCGATGATCCCAAATACGCCACCGTCGAGGCCCGCAGCGAGCGCGAGGCCGAGGTCGAGGAGATCATTTCCGCCTGGACCCGCACCCAGTCCAAGCAGGAAGCCATGCGCCTCATCGGCGAAGCCGGCATTCCGGCCGGCGCGGTGTTAGACACCATGGAACTCCACAACGACGCGAGCTTCGAGGACCGCGGCATCATGCAGGTGATGGATCACCCCAAGTCGGGCACTTTCAAGATGCCCGCCTGGCCGGTCCGCCACGATGGCGCCCCCCCCAAGGTCGAGGCCTCGCCGCTGCTTGGCGGCAACACGGCTGAAGTCCTGGAAGGATGGCTCGGCAAAAGCACCGACGAGATCGCGAAACTGAAGGCGGACAAGATCGCCGGCGCATAACCTCGCGCACCACGTCCATAAGTCAGCACCTGCAGCGGTTCCGGTCCGGCCGGCACCGCTCAAGGCCCCGCTCGCGCAGACCCCAGCCCTTGGCCCGATGCGGTCCTTGAGCAAAAACAGGCCTGGACCAATTTCGGCAGAAACGGAATTGGTCCAGGAAAGACAGACGCAGGCCGGAGTCTCGGAACAGATCAGCAGCGCTCGTGATCTCAGGCCGTTTCAGGGTCGGGATCGGACCTGGCCGGACGGTCGGCTTCGTTGCTGCGCCCGCTGCGGGCTTCCGCAAGGCGCACCTCCAGGGACTTCGGAGCGGGCACCAACGTGCGCAATCGCCGAACCGTGATCACATCGCCTTCCGACTTTCCAGCCGGGATCGGATCCGGCTCCTCGTCACCGCCGTCAATCTCGGCAACCGACGCATCGGCATCGTGCACGAGCTTGGGAATCGGAGGCGGATTCGGCGCCGCACCGGGCACGTCGTCCACTACCGGACCGTCAACGGCATCGTCTTCCCGGTCATCCTCCCGGGGCTCGACGGCGGGGCGCGCCTTCAATTCCAGAAACTCGTCGGCAATCAAAAGCGCCGCCATCACCAGCAGACGGTCATCACCGTGATGACCGGTCTGGTCTGCAAGATGGTCGACCTTTGTCCGAAGGAACGAAGCGAGTTCGTCAAGACGCTGCTCTTCACCATCGCCACACAACAGCCGATAGCTGCGCCCATTGAGTGAGATTGTTACCTGGCCCATGCCTGCCCCCGGACACCCGCAAACACCCAGTGTCCCGTTCCCCCATTCACTGCCCGTCAGCCTGCCCGAGCCACACCGATAGTCAACCGGAGATATATGCGCCGCCCCGGCGCTCCGTTATTCGTCCATCAAGCTATGGAGAGAGTCGATAACCCAATCAATACGGTCGGCAAGCTGCCGGCGCTGCTCCTCGAGCTCTGCAATCCGCTCGTTCGCGTGCGCCAACTCGCGCTTCAGCCGGTCAACCTCGGTTTCAGCCGTTGCGGACGCCTTCCTGGCGACCTTGGCCGATGATTTTCCGGATGCTTTGCGTGCGGCTGCCCTTTTCCGGGGTTTTGCAGCTTTCTTCTGGGTACGCACCGCCATATTGCAGCTCCGCTGCCCTGCACTGAGCAGAGGCTAGAATGATTTAGGATCGGCCGAGAACCGACCAATGATCTGATAAGATGGTGGCATTAAGGTTGCTTAGGCGCCCGTGTCAATTTCTCCATTTTAGTAACGCCTGCAATGATGCATTGACACTGGCCAAACTACTGCACAATTTGCCGCCGCAATCATGTTACGTGCACGGGAGCCTGTTGCCCCGCTTCACCGCTGCAAACCCGCCGCTCGCAACGTTGACCGGCGTTAACAAAAACTCAGGAGAGACATCGCCATGACTGTCAAGGTCGCCATCAACGGCTTCGGCCGCATTGGTCGTAACGTGTTGCGCGCCATCATTGAATCGGGCCGCGCCGACATCGAGGTCGTCGCCATCAACGATCTCGGCCCGGTCGAAACGAACGCCCATCTGTTGCGCTTTGACAGCGTCCACGGACGCTTTCCGTTCGAGGTGAAGGTCTCCGGAGACAGCATCGACGTTGGCCACGGGCCGATCAAGGTGACGGCAATCAGGAACCCGGCAGAGCTGCCACACAAGGAAATGGGTGTGGATATCGCTCTCGAATGCACAGGTATTTTTACGTCGAAAGAGAAGGCGTCGGCCCATCTTCAGGCAGGTGCCAAGCGGGTGCTGGTGTCTGCACCCGCTGACAACGCCGATCTGACCGTTGTTTACGGCGTCAACCACCAGAAGCTCACCAAGGATCATCTGGTTGTCTCGAATGCCTCCTGCACGACGAACTGCCTGTCCCCGGTTGCCAAGGTGCTTCACGATACGGTCGGTATCGAGAAGGGCATCATGACAACGATCCACGCCTACACCGGCGACCAGCCGACACTCGACACCATGCACAAGGATCTCTACCGCGGTCGCGCCGCCGCATTGTCGATGATCCCGACGTCAACGGGCGCCGCCAAGGCGGTGGGCCTGGTGCTGCCCGAACTCAACGGCAAGCTCGACGGCTTTGCGATGCGCGTGCCGACACCCAACGTCTCCGTGGTCGACCTCAAGTTCGTCGCCAAGCGTAAGACCTCGAAGGACGAGATCAACGAGGCGATCAAGCGCGCCGCGGGCCAGGAACTGAAAGGCATCCTCGGTTATACCGATGCCCCCAATGTCTCGATCGACTTCAACCCTGACCCTCACTCCTCGGTCTTCCACATGGATCAGACCAAGGTGCTGGACGGCACGCTCGTGTCGGTGCTGTCCTGGTACGACAACGAGTGGGGCTTCTCGAACCGCATGTCCGACACCGCGGTTGCGATGGGCAAGCTGCTCTGAAGACACCGAGCCCGCAACCCGGCAGCTCAAACGCAAGCCCCGCCCGCACCATGGGCGGGGCTTGATTGTTCAAGGCCGGCTTTCCCGCGAGAAGCAACGCCGGCCAGCCCGCAGAAACCGGTGCACGGCAGGGGATTTGCCATTTTCGAGCCTGCCGGGCATGATCTCGCCACCTGCCCGGCGGGCACGGCCGACCAGGCCGGATCGAGCTGCCCGGCACCACCCGATTCATTCGTATGATCCAAGGATTCCCGTTCATGACCGACGCTGCCGATCTCGCTGATCCCAATCCCTCGCGCCCTTCCGCAACCATCATGCTGGTTCGTGACGGCGCCGAGGGAATCGAAATTTTCATGGTGGTGCGCACACGTCCGATGGACGGCGCCATGGGGGCAATCGTGTTTCCGGGTGGCAAGGTCGATGCCGAGGACAAGAAGCCGGACCATTGGTCCCATCTGACCGCGCCGCAGGAACAACCGGCATTGCCCTATTGGCTCGCCGCGATGCGCGAGACCTTCGAGGAAGCCGGCGTGCTGATCGCCCGGCCTGATGGTTCCACCAGCCCCATTTCACCCGAGCAGGCCCAGACCATTGTCGCGGCCCACCGCGACAATCTCCTCGACCGCAAGATCACCTTCGCGGAGATCATCCGGAGCGAGGGCCTTGTTCCGGCCCTCGACCATATGGTGCATTTCGCGCACTGGCAGACACCGCTTGGCATGCCCAAGCGCTTCGATACGCACTTCTTCCTGGTCTCCGCACCGAAAGGCCAGGAGCCGGTGCACGACGGCCAGGAAATGGCGGATTGGTTCTGGATCGACCCGGCAAAGATCGTGGCCGAGGCCGCATCAGGACAGCGGACACTCGTTCCCGCGACCCGGCTCAATCTCGAATTGCTGTCAGAAAGCAGAACCGTTGCCGACGCCATGGAGAGCGCCAGACAGCGCAACGTGGTGATGGTACGACCGGAGCGCTACAAGACCGATTCCGGAAAATGGGCAGTCCGTATTCCACCGGAAGCCGGCTACAAGACCACGACGGTCGCGTCCAGCAATCAACGCCCACCCGTCGCCTGACCTGCAGGCAGCCCTCGCTGCAATGGCAACGACCAGCCCGATGCGCGGCCGACAGGCGTCGTGTCGGGCCGCCGACACCAACAACGGTTCTGCCCGAGTTCGACGATGACCGATCTCCCGAACCTCCCCGCGGCCGAAGTGGCAATCGTCCGGGCGACCAATGACTTCCGCCGCGCGCAAGGCGTCGGCAAGCTGAGCCGCAACCCTACGCTGGACACGGCGGCACGCGCTTTCGCGAACTATCTCGCCAGGTCAGGCAAGTTCGCCCACGAGGCCGACGGACGATCGCCAGCAGACCGCACCAAGGCCAGCGGTTATGCCTACTGCACCGTTGCGGAGAACCTCGCCCTCAACCTCGACAGCCGTGGCTTCAAGACCGGGAAACTCGTCAGGGATGTCGTGGAAGGCTGGAAGCA
>JBKDZY010000038.1:0-2457 GCA_047971765.1 Hyphomicrobiaceae bacterium
AAGGTTCTGCAACAGTGGTGGTTCAAGTAACGGCAGACACGCTACCTATGTCAGCCCCTAAAAATTATACCAAAAACAACGAAAACCCCGCGCACCCATGAAAGTGCGCGGGGCCAGACACCCAGCGGTGTGGATGCCCGGGTCAGCCCCTGAGACGGGTCCGCACGATCCGGGGGAAATCCTCCTCCGCCATATCAGCATGGTCGTCCGCCGCCGACATGGCCAGCGCGCGAGACCGCGGCTGGGCCTGCGCCTGCTGTTCCTCGGTGGCCCATAGGTCCGAATCAGCCTGACGCGGTGCGGCTGGCCGCTGGGGCGGTTGGGCCGCGAAGTTGGGGGCCGGCGTCGGCTGTCGCGACGGCGCCGGTGTGCTTCCCGCGAACCAGGCTTCCACCAGATCCAGCTCGTCGGCCGACAGTGTCAGCCCCTGCGTCCGGCAACGTGCCACGACGAAGTTGCGGAAGCGGCCGGCAAAGACCGTTGGTGACGCTCCCTGCTCGAACCACGGATCAGCTTCGCTCACCACCTCCAGCACGAATCGGACGTCGTCTCGGCTCACGTCGATGCCACGGTCACGCGCGCGCTGGGTGATGTTGTGGATGGTCTGCGCCCCAACCAACCCGTTATCGGTGATCTCCTTGGCGATGATCTCGAACAGGGCGCGATACTCGGGCGGCGCCAGGGGCGGCGCCTTGCAGGCTTCATGAATCCGGGCAATGGAGTCCTGGATGGCGCCGGTGTGATCGGCACCATTGCCTCTATTGGCCTGGGATGCCGCTGGAACTGTTGGCGCAGGCTGACGCGGCGCGGGTTCGGCATGCGCAGCCGGACGCCTCGGCAGTGCCGGGGCGGTCGGCGGCTGCTGGGCCGGGGCCTGCCGTGCCGGTTCCCCCTGCGGAAGCAGATGCCCGGCGGTCGGCTGCGGACGCAGCAAGCCGCCACGCGCGAAGGTATCCGGCTCGCTCTGGGGCCGCACGATCCGTTCCGGGCGCCCTTCCGGCTCTGCCCTCTGGATGCGCTCGGGATGGGCTTCCTGCTCAAGGCGCGGCGGCAGCATTTCCGCCGGCTGGTAGGCAACGTGGCGCTGCTCATCAATCACGACGTAGGGCGGCTCGCCCGAAACCTTCATGCCGCTCGGGAGATGCTGCATCAGAAGTTCACGAAAGCCACCCGCGCCGGCCCAGGCCGTGCCGATGGTCCGCTCGTGGCCGATGGCCCGCACGGCATGGTCCGCGAGAACCTCTAACGGCACCGGAGCCTTGGATGAACGGGCAGTCGCAATGACGTCCTCCACGATCGCCTGGCGCGTGACTTCGAGGGTGTTGCCGCTGGGCGCGTGTGTGAGTTCCGCTGCCGGTTCATGGCTGACGGCCTGTGCGTCGGCCAGCAGCGCGATCAGATCGGCTTCGCGCACTTCACCATCGCTGATGGCCGTGTAGGGCGTCACGGTGTAGTCGGTGGCATAGATCACCGTGCGGCGCGCATGGGCGCGCAACCGGTGCAAAACGGGCGTGAAATCCGCATCGCCAGACAGGATGATGAACTCATCGAAATACGTGTCATGGTCGAGATAGTCACGCAGATCCATGACCATGCGGATATCGGACGAATTCTTGAGTTGGGCCGTCAGTGGCGGACAATCCACGATCTCGAAGCCCGCCTTCAGGAAGTGATGGCGGACAAACGCGAACGAACTCATGTCCGTGGAATTGTCGGATGCATTGCGCTTGGGAACGGGGTTGCCGTAGCAGCGGTTCATGACGATGCGGCGGCGCCCCTGCAGGAGCTGGCCGTTCGTTGCCGTAATCAGTCCACCCGTCTCGAGTTGCTTGAGCCAGCGGCCAGCATCCTTCGCAAAACGCTTCGCGGCGTCCTCGCTCTTGCGTTTCAGCGAGAGATAAATGTTGTCGTAATCGACGAACACCGCACTCAAGTATGTACCGGCCTGTTCCCGCTTCATATGCCACAGCCCCCACTGTCCTACTGGTATGCGCTAATCCCGCATTGACTGAGACTGTTTGCTGAGTCGCTCCGCCTCAGCAAGGCGAGGTCACGTCAAGGGTGTGGCTTTCCATAGGTTTTCCCCGGACTGTTGCCGGTATAACCTCGAATCTGCGGCAAACTGACCATTCGACGGTTTTAAGGTGCGCGGGAGACGATTTCATGACGGACGAAACGAGCGTCGCAGCGGCAATGGATGTGCTGGACCGATTCATGCTGGCATTCAACGCACACGATCCACGGCAGATTGCCGCCACCTTCAATTTTCCCCATGTCAGGTTCCATTCGGGGAAAGTGACGGTGTTCGACATGGCTGCCGACTTCAATCTCGCCAACTTCCAGGCAACGAACGACGCCAAGGAGTGGGCGCGCAGCGCATGGGACGACCGCCGGGTCATCACTGCCGGGGCAGACAAGGTCCATTTCGATACCCGGTTCAGCCGCCTGCGCGCCGAT
>JBKDZY010000039.1:0-1874 GCA_047971765.1 Hyphomicrobiaceae bacterium
ATGCTTGTGCCTCTGTTCGTGCTCGCGGTCGGCGCGATCGTGACCGGTTTCTCCTTCAAGGAGTACTTCATCGGTCACGACTACATGGCGTTCTGGGGCAAGGCGCTGCAGAACGACGGCAAGCAAGCCAGCCACATCATGCACGCGCTGCACGACGTACCCGGCTGGGTCGGTTGGGCGCCCTTCATCGCAATGGTTTCGGGCTTCGTCCTCGCCTATGTCTTTTACATGGTCGCACCGGGATTGCCGGCGGCAACCGCTCGCGCATTCCGTCCGATCTACCTGTTCTTCTTGAACAAGTGGTACTTCGACGAGCTCTACGATCGCATCTTCGTTCGCCCGGCCATGGCCATTGGCCGGTTCCTCTGGAAGGGTGGTGACGGAGCGGTCATCGATGGTGCCATCGATGGCACGGCAGCGACAGTGGTGCGTGCCACGGGCCGCGTGGTCAAACTCCAGACGGGCTACATTTATCACTATGCGTTCGCCATGCTGATCGGGCTGGCAGCGATCATCACCTGGTTCATGCTGGGCTTTGGGGGCACACGATGAACCTCGCTGTGAGCAACATTCTCTCGCTCGTCACCTTCCTGCCTGCACTCGGTGCGCTGGGTATTGCGACCCTCAACCGCGATGCGAAAGGCAACGCGCGCTGGATCGCGCTCTGGACGACGCTGATCACGTTTGCATTGTCGCTACTGATCTGGGTGAACTTCGATCGCTCAAATCCGGGCTTTCAGTTTGTCGAGGAAGCGGCGTGGATCGGGCCGATCAAGTACAAGATGGGCGTTGACGGCATTTCGATGCTGTTCGTGATCCTCACCACGTTCCTGATGCCGCTCTGCATCCTGGCGAGCTGGGAGTCGATCGAGGAGCGCGTCAAGGAATACATGATCGCGTTCCTGCTGCTCGAGACGCTGATGATCGGTGTCTTCTGCGCGCTCGACCTCATCCTGTTCTATCTGTTCTTCGAGGGTGGCCTCATTCCGATGTTCATCATCATCGGTGTTTGGGGTGGCAAGCGGCGCGTCTACGCGAGTTTCAAGTTCTTCCTCTACACGCTGCTCGGCTCGGTGCTGATGCTGCTCGCCATGATGGCGATCTATTTGCACGCGGGCACGACCGATATCCCGACGCTGATCGAGAGAAGCAACCTGCCGGTCTCCTGGCAGACCTGGCTCTGGCTGGCGTTCTTCGCGTCGTTCGCCGTGAAGATGCCGATGTGGCCGGTGCACACATGGTTGCCTGACGCGCACGTCGAGGCGCCGACCGCGGGGTCGGTCATCCGCGCAGGCATCCTGCTGAAAATGGGCGGATACGGCTTCCTTCGCTTCTCGTTGCCGATGTTCCCGGTTGCGTCGGTGGAGCTTGCACCGTTCGTCTTTACGTTGTCGGTCGTGGCGATCGTCTATACGTCGCTGGTCGCGCTCGCCCAGGAGGATATGAAGAAGCTGATCGCCTACTCGTCGGTGGCCCACATGGGTTACGTAACGATGGGTATCTTCACCTTCAATCAGCAGGGTATCGACGGCGCGATCTTCCAGATGCTGAGCCACGGCCTCGTGTCCGCCGCGCTGTTCCTCTGCGTCGGCGTCATCTACGACCGGATGCACACGCGTGAGATCGCTGCCTACGGCGGGCTCGCGGAACGGATGCCGATCTATGCCGCCTGCTTCATGATCTTCACCATGGCGAATGTCGGCCTGCCCGGCACCTCCGGCTTTATCGGTGAGTTCCTGACGCTTCTCGGTGTGTTCAAGATCAATACTTGGGTCGCGTTCTTTGCGACGACGGGCGTGATCCTGTCAGCCGGGTACGCTCTCTGGCTCTATCGGCGGGTGGTCTTCGGCGTGCTGGACAAGCCGTCTCTGAAG
>JBKDZY010000040.1:0-3050 GCA_047971765.1 Hyphomicrobiaceae bacterium
TCGGCTCTGCCTGCATGAAGGCCCTGGCCGAAGCCGGTTTCGAGGTCACCGGCATTGGGCGGTCTCGTCGTTCGGCCATGGCGCTTGATCCATCCGGCCGCTGGATCATCCGGGACCTTCCGACGATCACCGTTGCAGACTGGCGTGATCTGCTTTCTGGCGCTGATGTCATCGTCAATGCCTCGGGGGCGTTGCAGGACGGTGGGCAGGATGATCTCGAAGCGATCCATGTCACGGCGATCTCGCGCCTCGTCGAGGCTGCCGCCGAAATGGCCCTCCGGATCATCCAGATCTCTGCCGCCGGGGTTTCGGACCATGCCTCTACCGCGTTTTTCCGCACCAAGGCACGCGGCGACGCCATCATTTCCAACGCTGCGCAAGACTGGGTAATCCTGCGGCCAACACTGGTGCTGTCCCATGACGCCTATGGCGGCACCGCGCTGTTGCGGGCTGCCGCGGCACTCCCCCTCGTTCTGCCTCGAATCATGCCCGGAACGCTGGTCCAGACGATGTATGTCGGCGATGTCGCCAAGGCCGTCGTTGCGGCGGCCAAGGGCGATGTGCCAACGGGAACGATTGCGGACCTGACAGAGACTGATGCGCGCAGTTTCCCCGAATTGCTGTCGATTGTCCGCCGCTGGCAGGGCTGGCCGCCGCCGCTCCTCACCCTTCCTGTTCCTTCCGTCCTGCTTCGGATAGCCGCCTCCGGGGCCGATCTGCTCGGCCATCTCGGTTGGCGCTCGCCGCTCAGGGCAACGGCGCTGCGCGCCCTCGCGGACGGCATCCGGGGTGACGCTGCCACCTGGGAGACCGCAGGGGGCGCCCCCTGCCGGTCATTGGGCGATACGCTGGCGCTTCTGCCTGCCACACGGCAGGATCGGGTGTTTGCGCGGGCCTATTTCGGCCTGCCACTCGCCATCGGGACGCTTGCTCTCTTCTGGTGCCTGTCGGGCTTCATCACGCTCGGCAATCCCGCGCGCGCCATGGCGGTCCTGTCTGGCCGGGGGGCAGGTTCGTGGATCTCAGGCGCGGCCGTGATGGGCGGGGCTGTTGCCGATCTCGTCCTTGGGTTCGCAATTCTCTGGCGAGCATGGGCCCGGCGCGCCGCACTGGGCATGATCGGGCTCTCCTGCGTCTATCTGATCGGCAGCATCGCCCTGACGCCCGACCTCTGGGCCGATCCGCTGGGTCCGATGGTGAAGGTGTTTCCCGGCATGGCGCTGGCCGCCATGGTCTGGCTGCTGCTGGAGGACCGATGACCTACGACATCCTTCGGTTCCTGCATGTCATCGGGGCGACGGTCCTGCTGGGTACCGGCGCGGGTATCGCGTTCTTCATGGTCATCTCCAACCGGAGCAACGACGCGCGTCTGATCGCTCACGTCGCGGGGATCGTCGTGCTGGCCGACACCTTGTTCACGGCCACGGCCGCCATCGTCCAGCCGATCACGGGGTACCTGCTCGCACGGGAAGCCGGTTGGCCGATCCTGCAGGGCTGGGTGGCGTGGTCGCTGGCGTTGTATGTTGTGGTTGGCGCGTTCTGGCTGCCCGTGGTGTGGATGCAGATCCACATGAGGAACCTGGCGAGAGCTGCCCGCGACACGGATACACCGCTGCCTGAGCAATACCATCGCCTCTACCGCTGGTGGTTCGCGTTCGGGTTTCCGGCGTTTGCTGCCGTCCTGGCGATCGTGTGGCTGATGCTGACCAAGCCAGCCTGATCCGACGCCACGGGGCAACGGTTCTGCTGCTGTCGGCTGCCGGCGATGCCGGGACACGAGAAATCCCGGGCCCATGAGCCCGGGACGATCATCTTCCAAAAGGACCGCTGGCGTTTTCGTCAGACGTCCCAGGCCCGGCGTCAGCCCTTCAGTTGCTTGTTGCAGACGCTGTAGTATCCGCCGCCCTTCTCGATCCATTTCATGCCGCCGTTGGCGTTGGTTGCCTTGTTGGCCTTGTACTGGTCCAGGCAGGTGTGCATGCGGGCCTTGCCTGGCGTCTCTTTGGCGTATTTGGGATCGACAGCCTTCGGGAATACGGCCTTGCCCACTGGCGCGGCCTTGGCGGCCGCCGCGGCAGGCTTGGCTGCGGGCTTAACAGCGGCAGCCTTGGGCGCTGCAGTCGCGGCCGCGGGAGCGGTCTTGGCGGCGGGCGGATTGGCAGGAAGCGCGGCGGCTGCCGGCTTTGCAGCCTCAGCACCACATTCATCCTTGCGGAAGTCGTTCCACTTCTTGCCGTTGAGCGTGCCGGCTGCCTGCGCCGCCTTGTATTTGGCGCTGCATTCCTTCATCGAAAGCGCCTCGGCGCTGCTGGCTCCAAATGCCACGAAAGCGGCGAGCGCGATGCCGCCTAGAATGGTCGGGGTGATACGTGCTGGCATGAGTGCCGTCCTCCTTGCTCCGAGGTGTTGGGTTCGGCCGCGGCGCAATCTCGACCACCAAACAGGACCAACAAGCGAACATTCGACTGCGTCGCCTATTCTAGGTCATGCCAACGACGGTTGCTGTCAACCCGTTGAGGCCAGGGATTAAGTCCCTGTGCGGCAAATCAGTTTTTCGCTGGCGCCCATCCCGGTGGCCCATGGAGCGCTGGTCATCCCCGGTCCGAACACGCAATGGACCAGTGGCCTCCGGTCGGATGCCGGCCCGGGAACTGATCGCCGAATAGTTTCCACAACATACAGTTTTACCGCAACCATCGTTTTCGACATGCATACGCCTTAATCGCAGCAGGAACGGGATGGCAACCAACAGTGCAGCAGCCCACGCAATTCTTGCCGACGATGGTTCATGTGCCCATCAATACTTGGGATGATCCGGTCTTGTCTTTGCGACCAACAGCATAAACAAACGGTTTGGAAAGCCAACCAACAGGTCTGCCTCCAGATATTCACAGTCTCGTTCGATTTCCCTGGTACTTTTAAGGTTATGCGCAGCATTACTATTGCCTACCCCCCGCATCTTGTGGTTGGTGCGACAAAGTTATAGATTGCATCGCTGATCGTTCGTGTGAGGCCACCCATGGTTTTCGCAGACGCCATTGCTGGGTCAT
>JBKDZY010000041.1:0-2198 GCA_047971765.1 Hyphomicrobiaceae bacterium
GTCGACGGCGTCAGCAAAGCCGAGAGCGACGAGCTGCTGGCCTTCCTGTTCAAGCATCAGATCCAGGACAAGTACAAATACAAGCATCGGTGGAGCGAAGGCGACGTCCTGTGCTGGGACAATCTCTGGACCATGCACAACGCCATCGCCGATTATCGCGCCGACGAGCCACGGCACATGCGCCGCTGCCAGGTCATGGCCGATTGGATCTTCACCCCTGAGGCCAAGACGGCTGCCAAGGCGGCTTGAATCAACGGCTCGCGCGGACTTTGCCACTGATGAAGCCTGTACCGATTGACCAAGCTCGGCACAGGCTTCAATCGCAGGGGACACACCGTCACGACTGCGAGACGCCCACCTTTCGCAGTAGCGGAACAAGTTCGTCGGAAATCAGTCGCATACTGGCGAGCGATGCTGATGCCGGCATGCCCGCCCAGTTGGTGCGGATCACCAAGTGGCTGCATCCGAGCTCGGACCAATAGGGTTCGAGCTGCCGGTAACAATCCTCGGGCGAGCCGAGAATGAAGCGGCCTTCGGTCAACTGCTCGAACGAACGTGAGAAATCCGCATCGTCCGGCATCACCTTGTCTTGGCCCCATTTCGCATAGTCTGCGTACTTGCCGCCCAGATAGGGCGCGGCCATCTCTATCGCTGTCCGCCGATCCTTCGCGCAGAAAACTTCCTTGAAGACCGGCAGATCTTTCGGGAACGACTTGCCGCATCGCGCAAGTTCGTCGCGATAGACGGCCATCATCCGGCGCAACGAATCCAGTGTGGCATGCGGATTGATGAACCAGGCGTCCCCCAGGCGGCCCGCCCGCCGCACCGCCGGGTCGTTGTTCGCCGCCATCCAGATCGGCGGGCGCGGCTGTTGGATCGGACGGACGTTCATGACGACGTTATCGAGCTTGCAGGTCTCGTCCTCGAACGTGACAGGCTTGCCTGTCCAAAGCTGCTGCACGAGATCCAGATAGGTCTCGAAACGTTTGACGCGCACGCCCTTCGGCACACCGAACGCATCGAATTCCATGTCCCGATAACCAAGCCCGACACCGAAGATGAAATTGCCTTTTGCAATTATATCCAGCGTCGCGATCGTCTCGGCCGTATAGACCGGATTGTGCAGGTTGAGCAGCATGATGCCGGTGCCGATCGTCATCTCTCCCGCTTCGGCGGCGAGCCGCGCGAGGACCGGCACGAGCTGAAGCTGCTTGTTGTCGCCTTCGTTGAGGTCATGCTGACCGGTCAACAGCGAGTCCCAGCCACGATCGCGCGCGTGATGCACCATCGCAATCTGGTCGTAAAGCGCCTGCACCATGTTCATACCGACGCGTGGTTGATTGGTGATGAAAAGACCGACCTTCATGGGCAACGAACTCCAATCGTGACGTCCACCTGAGCGGCAATCCCGCGACGGCCGGCGAACGCCGGCATCGCCGGTGCCATCGAGATTATGCCTGGTGGCGGGCAATGACTTCGGCGCCGAAACGCTCGATCCGCGCCACGGCCTCCTGCGCATCGTCTCCACCGAGACGCAAGGCAGCATGCGAAACGCCGATTTTCGTCAACCTCTCGGCATCGGCCAGCATGTCGTTGGACGTACCCGTGAACATCCGGCGAGCCGAGTTGTCAGCCACCTTTCGATCCGCCCATTCGAAGTGATCCTGGACAAGAAGCGTTATCCCGAGCGTCCGCGGATCGCGCTCCGATGCCTCGCACTGGTTGCGAACCAGCGAGATACCGGCAGCCAGGCGCGCGGGCGTGTCGAGCGGCACCGTCTGGCTGTTACTACCCGGATACCAGCACGTCCCGTACTTGATCGCCCTGCGAATTGCGGGCGGACTCTCTCCACCGATCCACAATGGCGGATGCGGCTTCTGCACTGGCTTTGGCTCGAAGATGACAGGGTCGAATTTGACGTACTTTCCTTGGAAAGCAGGCCGCTCCTCGGTCCAGAGCGCGAGACACGCGGCAAGCGTCTCATCAGTGACCGCACCCCGGTCGGCAAAATTGGCGCCGAGTGCGCCGAACTCCTCTTTCATCCACCCCGCCCCTGCCCCGACAATCAAGCGCCCCCTGGACAGGACATCGATCGTGGCCAGCATTTTCGCCGTCAGCATTGCCGGCCGGTGCGGCACGACGAGAACGGAGGTCAAAAGTCGCAAACGGCTCGTCGCCGCTGCGAGAAACGCGATGGT
>JBKDZY010000042.1:0-2221 GCA_047971765.1 Hyphomicrobiaceae bacterium
GACATGTACCGGTTGGTGTCAATCAGGGGCAGGCGGTCGGTAGGCAGGTGTGCCTCATCGTGGCGTACGTCCTACTAATCGTTTGGACAATAAAGCGCCGACTGTAACCTTGGTCTCATGAATGTCTTTCTAAAACTGAATGTGTGAGGAAGCAGCAATTCTCCTGGAGGATTTTCGCCGCAGGGACTTCGCGCGGCGCCGGATCTGGCGGGCCACCTAAATCGCCGTGGCTGTCAGAGGGCTTCACAACGTCAGACTGACCATAAACCGGATGACGACGAAGGTCATGAAGAAGCCGAAGGCGAGTTCGAGACCGCGTTTGGATAGACCATGGGAAAACCTTGCACCGATTGGTGCGGCGATCAGCCCGGTCGGGATGGCGAGTGCCGCGCCGAGCAGGCTGACGTAGCCGATGGTGCCGGGAGGGACGCCTGTCGTGCCCCATCCCGCCCACATGAAGCCGAACATCCCTGGGATGGCGATGAGTGGCCCGAAGCCCGATGACGTGGCCACGGCCTGGTGCAGGCTGCGTCCATAGAGGGTCATCAGGATGACGACGTAAGCGCCGCCGCCGATGCTCATCAGGGTCGAAATCGTGCCGAGCGCCACCCCGTACGCCTCGATGACCCATCCCTTTGGGATTTCGTTGCCAAGACGCCAGTCGTCGCGGCCGAGAAACATGCGCACGGCAAGAAACGTGCCCATGACGACCCACACCCATTTCAGGACGTCGCCGCCGGAGCTGCGCGCGACGAGCGAACCGATGATGACGCCGGTCACGACCGGAACAGCCATTCGCTTGACGAAATCGAGGTCTGCGATGCCGCGGGCGCGGTGGGCCAGGAACGATCTCAGTGTGGTGGGGGCGATAATCGCAAGCGACGTGCCCGTAGCGAGATGCATGCGCACGGATTCGTCGACGCCCATCCACCGGAATGTCTCGTAGAGGGTGATAACCACGACGGCGCCGCCGCCAACGCCGAGAAGGCCCGCTAGGAAGCCCGACAGAAAGCCGGCTGCCGCCAGCGCCACAGCGGTCATCGCCAACGACGACCAGTCCATTGTGATCATTCGTGCTCGGTCCTGTCGCGAAGGCGGTGGGGCTGGAACAACCAGCCGCGGGTCGGCAGAAGGGAAGGGCCGCCCGCTGATAGTTCGGACGTTCGGCATCAGAGCCCGATAGGGCGCATCTCGTCAACGTCGCCACGCGGCCGGCGGATTGATCGTGCTCAATTCCTGGCGGATATGAATCCCGCAATGGTCGCTCGCACTGAACAATCGGTTTGGCACAAAGGAACGACATGAACCATCGCCATCGCAAGGTGCTGCATGCGCTCTTCGCGCATCCGGTCAGCGCAAACATCGACTTCAAGGATGTGGTGCACGTTCTCGAGGAGCTTGGCGCAGAGGTCGATAACAAGAGCGGCAACCGGATCGGTGTCACCCTGAAGGGACATACGGCGGCGTTCAGCCATGCCCAGCACAGCCTGCCGAAGGAGGAGGTGGCACAGATCCGGAAGTTCCTTGAGACGTGCGGCGTCGACCCGGAAGCCTATCCGGCATAAGATTGCGGTTGTTGGCAAAAGGGGGATTGCGGATGGATGGATCGAGCGCAAAGCGGTTCTCGAGGCAATCTGCGGCGCGGTTGCTTCTGGCTGCTGGGTTGGTGGCGGTGGCCAGCGCGCCGCTGTCGGCTCAGCAATCCCCAACCCCGAAATCCGGCGAGCGCGGCGGCGTCGACTTTTGGCAACCGGACTGGATGGTGAAGGAGTTGTGGGGCCCCGGCCGGATGCCAAAGGGAATGATGACGCGGCTGCTCCGACACACAACCTACATGCACTATGGCGTGCCGCCCGAGTATGACGGAGCGAAGTCCACCGTCACGGCCAGTCCCGAAACGACGGCGGCCGGTGCGCGCCTGTATCAGGAGCGGTGCGCGTCGTGCCACGGGAAGGATGGTCTGGGCGACGGAGAGGCGGAGAATGCGATCTCACCGTCGCCGGCTCTGCTCGCCTGCATGATCCGCCGCCCGATCTCGGTCGATGAATATCTCTTGTGGGCAATCTCGGATGGTGGAGCCCAATTCCAGTCGCAGATGCCGGCCTTCAAGGGCAAGTTGAGCCGGGACGAGATCTGGCAGGTCATCGCCTATATGCGGGCGGGTTTTCCGCAGGCGAAGGGCAGTGTGCCCCCTCCAGCACCTCCGGTGAAGACAAAGTAG
>JBKDZY010000043.1:0-1673 GCA_047971765.1 Hyphomicrobiaceae bacterium
GTTGCCACCACGAACTGGGCGCTGAACTTGGCTTCGTAGTCGGTGGTCGGCCTGATCTTGTCGGCATGCGGTTCGGCCACGATGGGCAGCGTTGCCTTGGGCAGGAGGATCTCGATGGCTGCAATGTCGTCTGGCTTGAGTTCCCGGCTCAGCTCGATCGCGGCATCGGCGCAACCGTGAATGAAGTGACATACCGGATAGGGTTTGATGGCGATGTCCGCCAGATGCCACTTGCTGCCCAGGTCCTCGCCCAGGCGTTCGATCGCAGTGTCCTTCTGGTGCTCCTGGAAATGGGTCTGGAACAGGCCGAACTTGCCTTCGTAGGGCCGTGTCGGACCGACGAAACCCTGCTGGGTAAGATAAGCTGCAGTGATACCGGCAGACGCTCCCCAGCCCGGGTGCAGGCGTTTGGTCCAGGCGCCTTCCTCAAGGAACACCTGGATGCCTGAGGCCGTGCTGCCGGCGATGCCCTGCGCCATCGTCAATGCCTTGGCATCCAGGCCGAGGAGTTTTCCGGCGACAATGCTCGAGCTGAAATGGGAGGCGATGGCGGTGGCGTGGTAGCCGGTGTGGTGGAAGGCGCCGTTGGCTGCGAGACCGATGCGGATTGCCGTCTCCATGCCGGCGACATAGGCGACCAGCAGATCCTTGCCGTCGCTTTCGAGGACCTCACCCATGGCGAGCGCTGCGGGCAGGCACGCCACGGTGGCATGGATGATGCTGCCGAGATGGGTATCGTCGAAGTCGAGGCCGTGCATCAGCAGGCCGTTGGCCATGGCGGCATCGCGTGGTGAGAGTGTCTCCGTCTGCCCGATGACGGAGCAATCGCCTTTGCCGCCAAGGGCCTTGATGCCCGCCAGCGCGCGGCCAGCAAACGGGTAGGACAAGGCTGCGATGCCGGTGCCGAGCGAATCCAGGATCTGCAACCTGGCGCGATCCCTGACGGCGGGCGGAATACTGTCCCAGGTCAGGTCGGCGGTGAACTGGGCAAGGCGCCCGGCAAAGGAAACGTCATCAATATGCTTCTGCATGGTCTTCCCCGGTTCGGCGCGGGCTGCGGCCATGGCCGCAGCCCGCGCTCCTGGTTCAGCTTTTCGATTTCATGACATGACGAATTGCGGGTGCATAGAGGTCGCCGTGTCCTTCGGCGATGGCCTTCTCCATGATCTCGTGGAGCGTATCGGCACCGCGTGCGGAGATGCCCGTCTGGCGGGCCAACTCGCGCGCATACGAGATGTCCTTGATGGCATAGCGCACGGAAAATGCCTGCTCGGGATAGGTCTGCGGCAGGAGGCTCTTCATGCCGTGGTTGCGCAGCGCGAAGCTGTCCGCCGAGCCCTTGGACAGGGTGTCGAAGAGGACCTTGCCATCGACGCCGGAGGCCTCGGCGATAGAAATCGCTTCACCGAGCGCCATGACGGTCTCGTAGACGACCATGTTGTTCATCAGCTTCACGACCTGGCCCGAACCGACATCGCCGCAATGGGGGATTTCCGTTCCCATGGTGGCCAGCACGGGCTTGACCTGCTCGTAGACGGCCGGCTTGGCGCCGACCATGATGCAAAGGGTGCCGTCGATGGCGGCCTGGCGGGTGCGGGCAACGGGGGCATCGGCGAAATCGACGCCCTTGGCCGCGAAAGCCTCCGCCAGCTCGCGCATGAGGCGCGGCGGGG
>JBKDZY010000044.1:0-2201 GCA_047971765.1 Hyphomicrobiaceae bacterium
GCCATGGCGCTGGACGGCATTTGCCAGACCGTAAAGGTAGTCCAGCGGGTGGATGGTGCCGCCACTCTCATCGAGAAGCGCCCCCCGGTAGAGGCTCATGCCGGTCTGCTGCCGCGTGGCATCGGCACCGATGAAGCGCACAGGTCTGCCCCGGCCCTGCCAGAATTCGGCGCGAGCCCTCAGGGTGTCGGCCACGCTTTCCGAAATCGCCGGATTGAGCCAACCGGTCTGCGCGGCGTCGCAATCGATGGATTCCTCGCGGATTGTCTCGAACACCCGGTCCGCGCCTTGCGACACCAGGTCCAGCAACCGCCGACCGGCATCCTCGCCAAGCTTGGCGCGTACCGCATCCGGGTCCATCAGCGCGAAGTTGGGCACCACGAAACCGGCATTTGCGCCGCTGGCACCCTCGCCCAGGCGCGTGGCTTCGAACACGGCGATCGATTTGCCGGCTCGTGCCAGATGCAGGGCGGCCGTCAGCCCGGTGAAGCCTGCGCCGACCACGACGACATCCACCCGCGCCGGAAGCGCGCCATCGGCGGTAAAGCGCCCCCTCAGCGTACGCCGCCAAAGGGTATCCTGGGTATGATCCGGGCGCCCGGTCATGCGGCTTGTCCTTGTTCCCGACGCAAAAACGTGCATATGATCGTTTGATCAAACATAAACTTAGGAGCTCTCTGTGCGCTACGCAATCTCATCCGGTTCACCGTTCGAAAAGATCGGCGGTTACTCCCGCGCCATTGTCGATGGGGACTGGGTCTTCATTTCCGGAACGGCTGGCTATGTGGCTGGCGAAACCGATGCCGACGACGCGCTGGCGCAGACCAAAAAGGCGCTCGACATCATTTCCGAAACGCTGGGGCAGGCGGGCGGAAGCCTGAAGGACATCGTTTCTCTGCGCGTCTATGCGGCCCGCCGCGAGGATATCATGACCATCGCCAAACATCTCGGAACGGTTTTCGAGGACCCGCGCCCCACCAATACGACGGTGACCTGCGGCTTCGTCAACGATGAGATCAAGGTCGAGATCGAAGTCACCGCCCGCCTGAGCAAATGACATGGCGAAGGAGGAGGTCATTGCGCCACCTCCTCCTTCCTCAGGCAAGCCACCTGGTGGCCCCTGAAGGTTTCCAGCGGAACGGTTTTCTCGGCACAGCGCGCATCGGCATAAGCGCAACGCGGCCGGAATGCGCAGCCGGATGGCGGATTGGCCGGGTCTGGCAACTCGCCCATCGGTGCGGTCGGAGTCCCGGCATTTTCCAGCGACGGAACGGCCTCCATCAGCATCCTTGTATAGGGGTGCCGGGGCGTGCCGAATACCTGATCGCGTGTGCCGATCTCGACAATCCGCCC
The DNA here is from genome assembly GCA_047971765.1 of Hyphomicrobiaceae bacterium. GTDB lineage: Bacteria > Pseudomonadota > Alphaproteobacteria > Rhizobiales > Hyphomicrobiaceae. The sequence continues at coordinate 1,354 of JBKDZY010000044.1, forward strand.
GAGATACATCACCGCGACCCGGTCGGCCATGTGATCGACGACGCCCAGATCATGTGTGATGAACAGATAGGACATGCCGTATTGATCCTGCAAATCCTTCATCATGTTGAGGATCTGCGCCTGGACTGAGACGTCCAGCGCCGAAGTGGGCTCGTCGCAGATGATGAGTTTGGGCCGAGTGGACAGGGCCCGCGCAATGGCAATCCGCTGACGTTGCCCGCCGGAGAATTCATGCGGGTATTTTTCGGCGTCCTCAGGTGAGAGGCCGACCTGGGTCAGCAATTCCGCCACCCGCTTCGGTATCTCGGTGCTGTCTTCCTCTAGACCCAACACCTTTATCGGCTCGGCGATCGACAGCCCTACTTGCCAGCGGGGGTTGAGCGAGGAATAGGGATCCTGAAAGACCATCTGTACGTCCTTGCGCTCGGCCAGGGCGCTGCGGGCGATTGTTTCCATGGATTTGCCGTTATAGCGCACGGTGCCGCCTGTCGGCACCTCAAGCCCGGCGACACAGCGCGCCACTGTCGATTTGCCGCATCCCGACTCACCGACCAGAGCCAAGGTCTCGCCGGGCGCGATGCCGAGGTCGATGCCGCGCACCGCCTGTACGCTGCGCGCCTTCTTTCGCAGAAGTTTCTGAAGCAAGCTTTGCTTGCCGCCATAGGTTTGCTGAAGTCCGGCAACTTCCAGAAATGCGCTGTCGGGGTGAACCATCGATGTCATTGTGCGGCCTTCTGGTCAAGGGGATGGAAGCAGGCGACACTATGCGCCGTTGGACCCTGCATCTGCGGCACGCTCGCGCGGCAGGCATCGGTGGCGGAAACGCAGCGGTCCGAAAACGCGCACCC
>JBKDZY010000045.1:0-4922 GCA_047971765.1 Hyphomicrobiaceae bacterium
CGCTGCCCTGATTGTTCGCCAGTCATCGCGTCCCCCCGTCATTGCGTGTCCTGAGCCATCGCACGTCCTGCTCAGTAGCCGAGTGCACAGCCATCCTTGCGCGGGTCGGATGCGCCCGTCAAAGTGCCGGCGGCATGGTCGGTCCTGACGATCTGCCCGCCCCCCCAGGGCTCGGGCCGCCGCTGCATGGGATGGCCGAGTTTGACCAGCCCGTCATAGACGCTTTCCGGCACGGACTGTTCGGCCCAGCACGTGCCGTGCTCGAAGAACACGCGCGGGGAATCGAGCGCCTCCTGCGGGTCGAGGCCGTAGTCGAGCAGGTTCGCGAGCACGTAGGCATGGCCCGCAGGCTGCAGGTTGCCCCCCATGACACCGAAGGACGCCCAGGTCTTGCCGTCCTTCATGGCCATGGCCGGCACCAGCGTGTGCATGGGACGCTTGCCCGGTTCGATGCAGTTGGGGTGCTTGGGATCGAGTACGAAACCCTGCCCGCGGTTCTGCAGCAGCACGCCGGTCTTGCGCGTCATGATGCCGGAGCCGAAGCCCGAAAAGATCGAGTTGATGAAGGATACCGCCATGCCGTCCTTGTCGACGACCGTGAGGTAGGTGGTATCCGTGCCGCCTGGAACCGGAATGGGGCCAAGGTCGTCCTTGCGCCTGCCGCGGTCGATGCGCGATACGAGCTCATCCGCGAAGGCGTCGGACAGCATGTGGTCAATGGGCACGTCGGCAAACTCCGGATCCGCCACGAATGTGTCGCGCATGGCATAGGCGAGCCTGACCGCCTCCATCATCACATGATAGCGCTCGACCGTGTCCGGCCCATCTCCCAGGCGGCCGAACCGGTTCAGCATCTTGAGCAGCACCAGCGCCACCACGCCCTGGTTGTTGGGCGGCAGCTCGAATACGTCCACGCCCTTGTAGGACACCGAGATCGGATCGACGTAGCTGCAGGCCTGGCGCGCAAAGTCGTCCATCGTGTGCAGCCCGCCGAGCGTCTTCAGTTCTGCCACGATGTCTTCCGCCACCGGCCCTTCGTAGAAGCCTGCGCGGCCCTTGTCCGCAATCCGCTTGAGCGTCTCGGCCAGCGCCTGCACCCTCACGATCTCACCGGCCCTGGGCGCCCGCCCACCGGGCAGAAGATGCTGGGCAGCGCCCGCGCTGGCTTTCAGCTTGTCGGTCAATCCGGCCCAGTCCGCCGCGATGCGCGGGGCAACCACATAGCCCCGGTCCGCCTGCTCGATTGCCGGTGCCAGCACATCGGCGAACGACCTGGTGCCGTGGTCCTCCAGCAGCCGCGCCCAGCCGTCGATTGCGCCTGGAACTGTCACGGCGTGCGGGCTCTGCATCGGAATGGAGGTGATGCCCGCCTTGGCATACCACTCCGCGGTTGCCGCCTGTGGCGCCCGGCCGGATGCGTTGAGTGCAATCGGCGCCGCCATCCCGGGCTTCGCGATCAGCGCAAAGCAATCCCCGCCGATACCCGTCATCGCCGGTTCGACCACGCACAGCATCGCGGTTGCCGTGATCGCCGCATCGACCGCGTTGCCGCCTGATTTCAGCATCTCGATGGCCGCGAGGCTCGCGAGGGGATGCGACGTCGCACACATGGCATTGCGGGCAATGACGGGCGAACGGCCCGGGAAATGGAAATTGCGCATTTGGAGCTGGTCCTCGAACGAGTGGCGGAAAGGCGCTTTTGCAACCCGATTATAGCGTTTCCGATTACGGGTGAAACGCTCAGGCCGCAAGTGCGGCCCGGCACACGAGCGCAGACAGCCCAGACCAATTCCGGTTAAGCCCGAATTGGTCTGCAGCGGGAAGGGGGCCTCGGCATGGCGTCAACGGCGGGGGTGGGGAAGTGCTGGGGCGCCTCGCGGCGGTCGAGCAGGCCATAATCGCGGCTCACGAGCACCAGTTGCGCCGCGCTCACATGCTCCCGTTTCCCGGCGTCCGCCAGTGCATCGTAACCAGCAGTCCGGTCGCTGACACGATCGAGCCAGACGAACTCCCCGGGCCTGTAGACGCTCTCGAAGCTCTCGCCGCTTTCGGCGAGGGGCACCGCCTCCGAGAAACTGCGAACCACAACCACAAACCGCTCTGGCTGCAACAGCGGATCGTTGTAGGCGATGCCCTCCATCACTGGTGCAACCCCGCCCTGGGAGGTCTCCGCGATCACCACACCGACCCGGAGCCGGTAGTCCTCGAACACGCTGTCCCGCCCGCTCTGCTGCGCTCCATGGTGCCGGTCATTGGTCCGCCAGCGGGTCAGGCTCGCCTCGTCGCTCCAGATCTGGTGCGAGAGCAGGGTCCCGGCCCGCGAAAGGCTGTTGTAGCGCTCGAGGAACAGCAGCCCGGTGTTCTTATCGAGTTCCGGTTTCAGCGCTCCGGCGATGTCGAGATAATGGCCCTCCTGGCCCGATCGAGGCGTCACCTCGAAAAATACGGCGATCATGACAGCTCCTTTCGCGCGCTGTGCCCCGGCGAGCGGTGCAGCGGATCTGTTGCAGGATGCAGAACACTGGCGCCAGGGGCAGGCCTCCAAGGTAGAGCCTGAGCCGCCTGCGCGAAAGCGCCCATGCACGGCGGGGAGATCAAGGAGGCGGGCTGGATCGGAACAACGCCAAACGGCGGCACACACTGATGCGTGTCGCTGTCAGAACCAGTATGGACTGCATCCGGCAGCAGGACGCTGTGGCCCTGCGTGCCAGAACGATCAAACCGGTGCGTTTGGCAATCCTGCAGGCGCCGCGGCGCGCTTGCGCGCACCGAAGATGAACCAGCTCGCGAAGTTCATCGCCAGGAAGGCGATCAGCGCGCCGCCGAGCGCGAGCGGAATATTGCCAAGGAGCTTGAACAGGCCCGAGGCCAGGAACGAGAACGCGAACACGATCAGGCTGGTCACGAGAAGGGCAGCCAGGCTGGCAGCAGTGCCGCTGCGCACCAGAAAGTTGTCGGAGGAGGATCGGGCCAGATTGAAAATGAAGGTGATGAACAACGCAGTGATGGCGCCGCCGCCGAGGGAGGCAAGCAGATACGTCGTCGTGGTCATGGACATGCGTCCTGGTTACCGGCTCTGTGGCCCCTTGTAGCGCTTGGCGCGCATGATCAGGCCATCTGGCATCGGTTAGCCGCGATTACCCTTCGCGCAGGTGTTCACCGGACCAAAGCTGCACGGTCTTTCGAAACCCGGTTGGTCTCGGCGATTGCCATAGTATCGTTTAACCGCCGTTTTAAGGAAATAGCGGAAAGCGGCCGTTTCTTGTTTTTTGCATTGATTGTTCCGGGTTCATGCGAAAACCGCATGGCGGGCAAATGTCGTCGAGGTCGGAAACGAAAAAATAGTATGTCGTAGGAATGGGTTGCCCGATTTGTTCCAGTGTGAATTGATGCGTCGTCAATAGCAGGCGCCGTAAAGTTCTCATAAACATCATTCCGGCCGGCCGCAGGGCCTGGAAATGCATGGAAAATGAGAACCGGTCCCCTCCGCTTGGCTGAAATAGCAATAGGGAAGAATAAGCGCGCACGGCAAGACGCAATGCCGGACATGAAATGAAAACAGGGGCAGCGGCAGACACAGGTCGCCGCCGCCCCTGATTGAAGAGATCAGGCGAATTCCATGATGACCGCATCGACCGCCAGGCTGTCGCCGGCCTTCGCATTGACGGTCTTGATGATCCCGTCGCGCTCGGCACGCAGCACGTTTTCCATCTTCATGGCTTCAACGGTGCACAGCGGATCGCCGGCCTTGACCTCCTGCCCGGCTTCCACGTTGAGCGACTTCACCAGCCCCGGCATGGGACACAGCAGGAGTTTTGAGGTATCGGCCGCCACCTTCTCCGGCATCAGGCGATGGAGCGCTGCCTCCCGTGCAGTATAGACGAACGCGGAAACAGAAAGCCCGCGCCATGCGATGCGGTATCCGTTGAGAAGGGGCCGGATTTCTGCCGTGACGGGCTGGCCCGCAATGGTGCCCTTCCAGACCGGCTCTCCGGGCCACCACGCGGACGTGATCTCTACGGATTTCGGCGTCTTGGCCTTTGCGTCCGGCACGGTGACCTTGAAGCGTCCCTCTCCGTCCTGGGCGACGTCGAGTTCGGTCTCCGTCTTGTCGATGACGACGACGCGGCGCTGGGAGAAACTCACCGCATTGCCCGAGAGCTGTTGGCTGATATGCCGCCGCCGCTGGTTCGAAAGCTGGTCGATCACGCAGGCGACCATGGCCAGCGTCACGCGCTCGGCATCGTCGGGCGCTCTGGGAGCGAAACCGGACGGAAACTCCTCGGCAATGAAACCGGTGGAGAGGTTGCCGTCGCGCCAACGCGGATGCTGCATCAGGGCGGTAAGGAACGGGATGTTGTGCTGGATGCCGTCGATGTGGAAGGCATCGAGCGCGCTGGCCTGGGCATCGATGGCGGCAAGGCGCGTCGGCGCATGGGTGACGAGCTTGGCGATCATCGGATCGTAGAACATCGAAATCTCGCCGCCCTCGGTCACGCCCGTATCGTTGCGAACCGTCACCCCGTCGCGGACCGTCTCTTCCGGCGGCCGGTAGCGCACCAGCCGCCCGATGGATGGCAGGAAGCTTCGATAGGGATCCTCCGCGTAGATGCGGCTCTCGACCGCCCAGCCGTTGAGCTTCACGTCAGACTGCTTGAGCGGCAGCTTTTCACCGGCAGCAACCCGGATCATCAGCTCGACCTGGTCAAGCCCCGTAACCAGTTCCGTCACCGGGTGCTCCACCTGCAGGCGGGTATTCATCTCGAGGAAATAGAACGACTGGTCCTGCCCCGCCACGACGTCGACCGTACCGGCGGAATCGTAGTTGACGGCCTTTGCCAGCGCCACCGCCTGTTCGCCCATCTTCTTGCGGGTGGCCTCGTCAAGCAAAGGTGACGGCGCTTCCTCGATGACCTTCTGGT
>JBKDZY010000046.1:0-9107 GCA_047971765.1 Hyphomicrobiaceae bacterium
GCACGGCCACCGAGAACCACTAAGGAGCATATCGAAAGCCGCAACTTCGACAGCACGGCTTTGGTACTGCAGGGCGGCGGGGCGCTTGGTGCATATCAGGCGGGCGTCTATGAGGCGCTCATGGAAGCCGGTTGCGAACCGGACTGGGTGGCTGGCATCTCGATCGGTGCCATAAACTCTGCAATCATTGCCGGCAATTCGCCGGCGGATCGCCTGCCGAAGCTCCGTCAGTTCTGGGAGCGGGTGACCTCGGCGTTTCCCTATCCCGCGCCGGACATGGGCAATGTCGCGCGCCGCCTGTTCAACCAGTTCAGCGCGTTGGCGTCGATGACCGTTGGCCAGCCAGGCTTCTTCGGACCACGTCCCTTTCCCTCATACTTCCTGCCGCATGGCGCAAAAGGGGCGAGCAGCTTCTACGATACCGCCCCCTTGCGCGATACCCTCAACGAGCTGATCGACTTCGATCGCCTGAATTCCGGTGTCACCCGGCTGTCGGTCGGAACCGTCGATATCAGGTCCGGCAATTTCCGTTATTTCGACACGACTGAAACACGCATTCGCGCCGAACACATCATGGCGAGTGGCGCCCTGCCGCCGGGACTGCCGCCCATCGAGATCGACGGTGAATACTACTGGGATGGCGGGCTGGTCTCCAACACGCCGTTGCAGCAGGTTCTCGAAACCGACCGCGGCAAGGAGACCCTGGTGTTCCAGGTCGATCTCTTCAGTGCGCGTGGCGAGGTGCCGGGCGATCTGCTCGAGGCGGAAGAGCGACGCAAACACATCGTCTTTTCGAGCCGCACACGCCTGAGCACCGACCAGTTCCGGGAAAAGAAGATCCTCAAGGAGGCCATCTCCGAGTTGTTCGACCGCCTGCCGCCCGAAATCAAGCAGGAGGAGGAGGTGAGGAAATTGCGCAGTCTGGCGGACGATCATTCCGTTGCAATCGTGCATCTGATATATCGCCGCCGGCCGTATGAAGGGCAGGTCATAGATTTCGAATTTTCGCGCGCCTCGATGGAGGAGCATTGGAAAGCCGGACTGGATGATGCCCGCCGGACGTTGGCCGATCCGCAATGGCTCAAGGATTGGGCCGGAACGGAACGTGTCCGTGTTTTCGATATCAATCGAAAGGCCTATTAAGAAAGAGACTTCATGCCGGCGCGCGCGGAATAGCGATATTTGTTGCCGGCCAAAACACAGAAGTCCGACTGGGTGGATGCAAATTGGAATGGGCTTTTTTGTGGATTTAAACGTGCCAGGAGGAATTAGTCATGAACTTGAACGGAAAAGTGGCAGTTATTACGGGTGCAGCCCGGGGAATTGGCTTCGAGATCGCCAAACGGTATGTCCAGGGCGGCGCCAAGGTGGCCATTGCCGACCTTGATCTGGCGCAGGCGGGTGAGGCCGCCACCAAGCTCGGTGGCGATGCCAAGGCCATCGGCGTCAAGATGGACGTCACCAACGAAGAGCAGGTCAAGGCGGGCATGGCCGAGGTCGTGGCCAAGTTCGGCCGGATCGACATTCTTGTGTCGAACGCGGGCATCCAGATCGTGCACCCCATCGAGAAATTCCCCTTCTCGGAATGGAAGAAGATGCTCGCGATCCATCTCGATGGCGCCTTCCTGACGACCCAGGCCGTTCTGCCCCACATGTACAAGCAGGGCTCTGGAACGGTGATCTACATGGGCTCGGTCCATTCCAAGGAAGCCTCGCCGTTGAAGGCCGCCTATGTCACCGCCAAGCACGGCCTGCTGGGCCTGTCGCGCGTGCTTGCCAAGGAAGGCGCCCAGCATGGCGTCCGGTCCGCCGTCATCTGCCCAGGGTTCGTGCGGACACCGCTCGTCGAGAAGCAGATTCCGGAGCAGGCCGCCAATCTCGGCATTTCCGAGAAGGAAGTGGTCGAGAAGATCATGCTCGGGGACACCGTCGACAAGGAGTTCACGACCGTGGACGACGTGGCCGAGGTGGCCTTCATGTTCGCGGCCTTCCCGACCAACGCCCTGACAGGCCAGTCCCTGAACGTCAGCCATGGCTGGTGCATGAGCTGACCATCGTCCCTACCGACAGCCAGGGCGGGTCCTGCCTGCCCACGTCGGTCTGATTTTTCCTGGCCGGCATCGATGGATGCCGGCCAACTGTGCTTGTGGGCAGTGATGTCCGGGGCGCCTGCCATGTTGCTGTGGGCCCGCCCAGCGGTCACGTTTCCGGTGTGTGCTGGCCTCAAGGCTGCCTGCTCTGGCCGGTCCGGACCATCCGGCTGCCCGGTGTTTCAAAAGCGCGTGTTGAGGGCGGGATAGGGCGCTATGACCGCTTGTTGGCATGGTGAGGGGCATGTTATGGCCGCCACCAAAGAACCGTTTCAACCCAGGATGATCATGACTGCCTCGCTAAAACGTTCAACTTCGATGAGCGCCTTTTTCGGTGCTTCGCTGGCCCAGTCCGATCCTGAGCTTTTTGGCACGATCGAGCGCGAACTTGGCCGACAGCAACACGAGATCGAGCTGATTGCGTCAGAGAACATCGTTTCCCGGGCGGTGCTCGAGGCGTCCGGCTCCGTCATGACCAACAAATATGCCGAGGGCTATCCCGGCAAGCGCTACTACGGCGGCTGCCAGTTCGTGGACGAGGCGGAAACGCTGGCCATCGAGCGGGCGAAGACCCTTTTCGGCGCCAAGTTCGCCAATGTGCAGCCCTCCTCCGGCAGCCAGATGAACCAGGCCGTTTTTCTGGCCCTGCTGGAGCCCGGCGATACCTTCATGGGCCTCAGCCTCAATGCGGGTGGGCATCTCACGCACGGTTCGCCCGTCAACATGAGCGGCAAGTGGTTCAAGGTCGAGCCCTACGGTGTTCGCGAGGACAATCAGCAACTCGACATGGACGCCATTGCAAGGCAGGCGCGGGAAACCCGGCCGAAGCTGATCATTGCCGGCGGCACGGCGTACTCGCGGCTGTGGGACTGGAAGCGGTTCCGTGAGATCGCGGATGAGGTCGGCGCCTATCTCATTGTCGATATGGCGCATATCGCCGGGCTGGTCGCGGGCGGTGCACATCCCTCGCCGGTGCCTCATGCCCATGTAGTGACATCTACAACCCACAAGTCGCTGCGCGGTCCCCGGGGCGGCCTGATCCTCACCAATGACGAGGCCATTGCGAAAAAGATCAATTCTGCCGTGTTTCCCGGTCTCCAGGGCGGGCCCTTGATGCATATCGTTGCGGCCAAGGCCGTGGCGCTGGGCGAGGCATTGAAACCGGAGTTCAAGACCTACGCGCACGCGGTGGTGGAGAATGCGCGGACGCTGGCCAAGGCGATCCAGGCGGGCGGCTATGATATCGTTACCGGTGGGACCGACACTCATCTTATGCTGGTCGATCGGCGCAAGCCCAGGGACGTCACCGGCACGGCCGCCGAGGCAGGACTTGGCCGCGCCCATATCACCTGCAACAAGAACGGCGTGCCATTCGACCCCAGGTCGCCGTTCGTCACCAGCGGTATCCGTCTTGGCACCCCGGCAGGTACGACGCGCGGGTTCGGCGTCGCCGAGTTCGAGGCCATCGGGCGAATGATCGTCAAGGTGCTCGACGGCCTGGCTCGCAACGGCGAGGAAGGCGACGCGCAGGTCGAAATGAGGGTCAAGGAAGAGGCCATGGCTCTCTGCCAACGCTTCCCGATCTACACGGGATTTTGAGGTGGCGGCAGGCTACGGGAGTTCAGGCTGATGCGCTGTCCCTATTGTTCGAGCGAGAACACGCAAGTCAAAGACAGCCGCCCGACCGAGGAAAATGCAGCCATTCGGCGGCGGCGCGTTTGCCCCGATTGTGATGGCCGCTTCACGACCTTCGAGCGCGTCCAGCTCCGTGAGCTGATCGTCATCAAGCGGTCGGGGCGGCGAATGCCGTTCGACCGGGACAAGCTTGCGCGCTCCATCGAGGTGGCGCTGCGCACGCGGCCGGTCCCGGAAGACCGCGTGGAACAGTTGATTTCCGGCATTGTTCGGCAACTGGAGAGCCTGGGCGAAGCCGAGATCCCCTCGACCGCCATTGGCGGATTCGTCATGGAGGCGCTTCGATCGCTTGACGGTGTGGCCTACGTGCGCTTCGCATCCGTTTACCGTGATTTCCGGGATGCAGCGGATTTCCAGGAAGTTCTGCGCGAGATTGCCAGCGGCCCCGTTGTGACGCAGCATGCGGTGCAGGAGGATGGCCGACCAACACCTGAAGGCCACAAACATTGATCATGACCGCATGCACCTTGTTGCCGACCCGCCGGCCTCGGCGGGCCCGACAGTTCACGAAAACAGCTAATATCCGCACGGGTTCCGACGGCCACAGCAGCCGTTCTGGCGCCGGACACCTGCTGGCCCGGCGACCTTCGCGGGCCGTGCTCCATGACTGACCGGATGGGACGTTTCGACAGCCAGATGATGGCTATCGCCATTCGCATGGCGCGCAGAGGGCTTGGCACCACCGCACCGAACCCGTCGGTCGGTGCCATCATCGCCGACGAGGTGACGGGGGAGGTGATCGCGCGTGGCTGGACCCGGCCGGGCGGCCGTCCGCACGCGGAAAAGGTAGCGCTGCATCGGGCTGGCGCGCGCGCGCGCGGCAAGACCATGTACGTGACGCTGGAGCCCTGCGCCCATACCGGACGCATACCGACGTGTTCTGATGGTATTGTTGCCGCGGGACTGAAGCGCGTCGTCTGCGCCATTCCCGATCCCAATCCGATTGTCTCCGGACGCGGGTTCGCCCAGTTGCGGGCAGCCGGGATCGAGGTGGATGTCGGTTTTCTTGCCGATGAAGCCCGCTGGGTGACGCTTGGCCATATCATGCGCCAGAACGAGGAGCGCCCGTTCGTCCAGCTCAAGATGGCGCTCGATGCTGGTGGGCGGGTCGCCGCTGGCGATGGCGCTCCGGTGTGGGTGACCGGCAAGGAGGCGCGGGCCTATGCCCATCTTCTACGCGCCCGTGCGGATGCCATCCTGGTTGGCGCGGGAACCGTCATTACCGATGATCCGGAATTGACCTGTCGGCTGCCGGGGCTTGCCCATCGCTCGCCCGACCGGATCGTGCTGGATACCCACCTGCGGACGCCGTCGACCGCCAAGGTCTACCGCCAGAGTACCAGCCGCCCACGGGTGTGGGTGGCCGCCGCCGTCGATGCCACTGCCGACGGCCGCGATATCGCCCATGGTGACGCGATCATTCTCGATGCGTCCTCCTTCGACGGTGGGGGGCTCGATATGGAAGGCCTGCTTGCCCGCCTGGCATCCAACGGGCTGACGCGGCTGCTGGTCGAGGGCGGTCCTACCGTCTGGCACGGCTTTCTGGCTGCCGGGCTGGTGGACGAGGCATGCGTTATCGTGGCAAACAGTGCTGCGGAAGGCGAAACGTTGCCTGTCATCACGGGTGATCGGGAAGCCTATTTCCGCAGATTCAATCTTCATCCCGTCACTGACAAGAACCGCGCACTTGGTGCGGACCGCTTGTTTGTCTACCGCCGCGAGTCGCCATGAGCCAACCGTTCCGCCACTACATCCGTGTTCGTTATCAGGACTGTGATAGCCAGTACGTCGTCTTCAATGCCCGCTATGGCGATTATGTTGATCTGGCGGTCACCCAGTTCCTGCGCACCATCCGGGGACAAAATCCCTACGACGGAAAGTTCGAGGTGCAACTCAAAAAGCAGGTGATCGAATGGTTCGCACCCGCGCGCTTTGACGATATCCTGGAAATCACCACCTGGGTATCGCGTTTCGGCAATTCCTCGTTCGATATGCGGTTCGAGTTTCGCATTGCCGGACAGGAGGATGTGATCGTGGTGGCCGATACCGTCTACGTTCACGTCGTGGGCGAAAAGGGCGTTTGGCGAAGCGCTCCGTTGCCGGATGATAAACGCGCCTTGCTCGAAGACGGAGCACGCGGCAAAGTCATTGACCATGCTGGTTATCTGACGCCGGCTGAATACAGGATCTGAGGCAGGGCCTGGGTGGGCCCATCCGGTGCGCCCGGCAGGAATGGCGGGGGCGATACAGGATCGTGCCCTCCACCAACAAGGAGCATGTCCCCGTGTTTACCGGGATCATAACGGATGTCGGCGAAGTGGTGTCGCGGGATGGCGGTGTGTTCACCATTCGCTCGCGCTACGAGGCCGGAGGTATTGCGCTTGGCGCCTCCATCGCGCATGACGGGTGCTGTTTGACGGCGACAAGCATTCGGGCGGACGGCAGCGGCAGCATCTATACGCTGGATGTGTCCAATGAAACGCTGTCACGCACGACGCTCGGCTCCTGGAAGGTCGGGACGCGCGTGAACCTCGAACGCTCACTGAAGGCCGGCGACGAGCTTGGTGGCCACATCGTGTCCGGGCACGTCGATGGGGTCGCTGTCATCAGGACCATGACCGCGGATGGCGACTCGCGCCGCATTTCGTTCGAGGCGCCTGCCGAGTTGGCGCAGTTCATCGCGTCGAAGGGGTCCGTCGCCCTTGATGGAACGTCGCTGACGGTCAACGAAGTCGACGGCAACACGTTTGGCATCAATCTCATTCCGCATACCATGTCGGTCACGACCTGGGGCGGCAAGGCGGTCGGTGACCGTATCAATCTGGAGATTGATCCCCTGGCCCGTTACGTCGCCCGCCTGCTTGAAACGCGGAGCTGATGCCCGCCGGATGTCTACTTAGGAAAGCCTGCTATGGAGAAAGTGCAGTACGCGGAAGGCAAGGGGTTCATTTCGCCGATCGCGGATGTCCTTGAGGATTTCCGCAACGGGCGGATGATCATCCTGGTCGACGCGGAGGATCGCGAGAACGAGGGCGATCTGGTGGTCGCGGGCCAGATGGCCACCCCGGAAGCCATTAATTTCATGGCGCGCTACGGCCGTGGACTGATCTGCCTTTCGATTGCCGAGAAGCGGGCAACGGAACTCAACCTCGAATTCATGGCGCGCAAGAACGAGGCGCGCAACCGTACGGCCTTCACGGTCTCCATCGAGGCACGCGAAGGCATTGCCACAGGGATTTCGGCGGCCGATCGCGCGCGCACCATCGCGACTGCCATCGACCCCACGAAGGGCGCCAACGATATCGTGTCGCCTGGCCATGTGTTTCCGCTGGTTGCGAGGAGCGGTGGCGTTCTGGTGCGGGCAGGTCATACAGAGGCGTCCGTCGATCTGGCGAGGCTCGCCGGTCTTTATCCGTCGGGTGTCATCTGCGAGATCATGAACGATGATGGCACGATGGCCCGAATGCCGGACCTTGTGCCGTTCGCGCAGCGGCATGGCTTGAAGGTCGGGACCATCGAGGACCTGATTGCCTACCGTCTGAAATATGACCGGATCGTCAACCGTAGCCAGACCACGCCGATTGAAAGCATCTATGGCGGCGAATTCGACCTGCACACCTACATCACCACGGTTGATCCGGTCGAGCATCTGGCACTGGTGAAAGGTGATCTTACACAGCCCGGCCCCGTGCTGGTGCGAGTCCATGCCGTGTCCTTTGCCGCCGACCTGCTGGGCATCAAGGGCAACACCGACCGGGGCTCGGTGCAGAAGAGCATGGAGCTGATCAGCCGCGAAGGACGCGGCGCCGTGGTCCTCATTCGTGACCTGCGCCCTCATTCGGTGACGGAATGGATCGAGACCCGGTCGCTGCAGAAGACCCGCGACATCAACCTCGAACGCAGGCTGGTGGAGATCGGGATCGGATCGCAGATCCTCCGTGATCTCGGTGTCACGGAAATGGTGCTCCTTACCAATCAGCCCCAGTCGCGTTATATCGGCCTTGAAGGCTATGGACTGAGGGTTGTCGGCACACGAAGGATAGATTGAGATGGCAGGCACGAGCACAGGCGCCGGTGGACCGGAAGCTGCGGTCAAGGACGCGAATATCCTGATTGTCGAGGCCCGCTACTACGAGGACATCGCCAACGAGCTCCTGGCCGGTGCGGTCGAGGAGATCGAGGCCAACGGATCCAAATATACCCGCATCGCGGTGCCGGGTGCACTCGAGATCCCGCAGGTTCTCTTGATGCTCGGGGATGACGTTCTCGGCTATGACGGCGTTCTGGCGCTCGGGTGTGTCATCCGGGGCGAGACCTCGCACTACGACATCGTGTGCAACAACACCAATCATTGGCTCTACGAGAATGCAGCCATGGCCATGCTGCCAGTCGGCAATGCCGTCCTGACCGTCGACACCAAGGAACAGGCGATGGCACGCGCAAGCGGTGGGCGCATGGGCAAGGGCGGCGATGCGGCGCGCGCCTGTCTGCGGTTGATCGAGATCGGCCGCCAGGTAGGCGACGAGTGATCAGCATGAGCAACGCTGCCAGCGACTCATCGAACGTGCCCCCGCGCACCGCCGCACGCATGGCAGCCGTGCAGGCGCTCTACCAGATGGAAATCGCCGGTACCGATCTCAATGATGTGCTGGCCCAGTTCATGGCGGTCCGTTTCGGCGCGGATGCCGAGGACCAGGCTCTCGCCGATGCCGACACCGACTTTTTCCGCAGCCTCGTGCAGGGCGTTGTCCGCCGCCAGCGTGAGATCGACCCGATGGTGGACCGTCATCTGGCGGAGGGGTGGCGCCTGAACCGGATCGATTCGATCCTGCGGGCCATCCTGCGGTCCGGTACCCTCGAGATGATGGAACGCGCGGATGTGCCGGTGCGTGTGGTGATCAGCGAATACGTCAACGTCGCCCATGCCTTCCTGGGTGACGAGGAGCCGCGTGTCGTCAACGGCGTCCTCGACCGGCTCGGGCGCATGTTGCGCGCCAACGAATTGAAATAGGCCTTGGGTCCGCCTGCAGACCGCGCGTTCCGCGGCTACGGTCCGTGCGAGGGGCTCTGCAACCCAGCCTCGCAGGCGTCAATTTTTCACCCTGCTTTCCACCCATGATATGGTGCCCGTGATCGAAATTGATCGGGAGAAACTGCGCATGGGCCCGATTGTGTGTTAACGGGCTTGTGAACTGGGCCAAGTTGATTTGGCATGGTCAGGGAACCTCGCGCTTCTCTGTATATGCAGGCGCGTACGAGGAGACATGCATGAGATCATCGGTGCTAGCCGTCTTGCTGGTGGTCGCGAGCCTGGTGCCTGCT
>JBKDZY010000047.1:0-14853 GCA_047971765.1 Hyphomicrobiaceae bacterium
CCATGTCGTGCTGGTCTCCCGCACCGAAGCCGAGATCACGAAGGCGGCGGACGATATTCGCGCGGCGGGTGGTTCGGCTGAGGCGGTTGTTCTCGATGTCTGCGACGATGCGGCGGTGCAAGGCTTGGTCGCCTCGCAGCCGCCATTCCATGTGCTGGTCAATAATGCCGGTGCCAATCGCCCGCAGCCGTTCATCGACTTCAAGACCGAAGACCTGGACTTCCTCCTGAACCTCAATATTCGCGCAGCCTTCATTGTCGCCCAGGCGGTCGCCAGGCGGATGGTCGCGACAAAGACCCCGGGCGTGCTGATCCATCTGACTTCGCAGATGGCGTTCACCACAGGTCCGGGACGTTCCGTCTACAGCGCGAGCAAGGCAGCGATCGAAGGGTTGTCGCGGGCCATCGGGGCCGAGCTTGGTGGCAATGGCATCAGGTCCGTGACGCTGGCGCCGACCTTTGTCGAGACGCCACTGGCCGCCGAAATGCTGAAGGATCCCAAGGTCCGTCAGATGGTGACCGACAAGATCAAGCTCGGACGGATCGGGCAGGTCGAGGATCTCATGGGCGCGATTGTCTATCTGGCGTCTGATGCTGCCGGTCTGGTGACGGGCACGCATCTGCTTGTCGATGGCGGTTGGACGCTTGGGTAAGCCTTGCGCGCGCCTGGATGCCGGACGGCGTGGCGCGGTCAAGGACAGAATGTTGACAACTGGCAGGCAGATACAAAAACAAGGGACAAGAGCATGGCGGTCATAGGAGAGCGTTGGACTTTCGTGGATGGTGATTGGCATCAGGGAAACGTGCTGGTGGCGGGGCCGCATACCCATGCCTTCTGGCTCGGTTCATCAGTGTTCGATGGTGCACGCGCCTTCGAGGGCGTGACGCCGGACCTTGATCGGCATTGTGCGCGATTGAACCGGTCCGCCAAGGCGCTGAGCTTGAAGCCGACGCAATCGGTCGAGGCGATCATGGGGCTCGTCGCTGATGGCCTGAAAAAGTTCTCGGGCAAGAACGCCATCTATATCCGGCCCATGTACTGGGCCGACGAGGGTGGCACGCAGGGGTCTTCCATCCCGCCGAACGCGGAATCGACACGCTTCCTGCTGGCACTCTACGAAGCCCCGATGAACCCGCCGAAAGGGTTCTCGATTACCGTTTCTCCCTTCCGGCGGCCGAGCCCCGAGACCATGCCGACGGATGCCAAGTCCGGCTGTCTCTATCCGAACAACGCCCGCATGGTGATGGAGGCCAAGTCGCGCGGCTTCGATAATGCGCTGGTGCTCGACATGCTGGGGAATGTCGCGGAGGCTGGGACATCGAATCTGTTCATGGTCAAGGATGGAGTCGTGCGAACGCCGGCGCTCAATGGCACCTTCCTGGCGGGGATCACGCGGGCACGGACGATCGAGCTGCTGCGGACGGCCGGGGTGACGGTCGAGGAAGCGACGCTGAAGGTCGCCGACTTCCTGGAGGCTGACGAGATCTTCTCGACCGGCAATAATTCGAAGGTGGTGCCCATCAACCGGGTCGAGGCCCGCGAGCTGCAGCCTGGCCCGATGATGTCCAAGGCGCGGCGCCTCTATTGGGATTGGGCACACGGCAAATAGACAAAGGCGGTGACAGGATGGATCGGCAACTCCGGGGCTGTTCAGGTCCCGGCGTTCGGTTGGTTGGGGGGCTGGGCGTTGGTCAACGGGTGTGGGGAACGCCGACTGCGTGTGAGCTTGAAATGCCGGACGTGCGTCAGGCGAACCCACGTGCTGATCCAGGGCAACGTTGTCATGCCAGATAATCGGTTGACGTGGTAAATCAATCATAGATTGCAATTTTATTTTCCATCAACTTTCCTTAAATCCGACGTTAAGGTGTGATGTTGTTATATAGCGCAACGTCAGGTGGAATTGTTCTCGGCTATGGATCGACCGCATCTTGGCGGATGGTCGGGGCAAAGAGGTGCCGTCGCTGAATTGAGCGGGACTTCCACTTCCGAACGCGGCACCCCTTGTTTTTGCCGCGGTGAATAGGGAAACGGAGCGCCAAGTCCAGCTATGCGACCGAAGCCAAACCTCCCTCCGCCGGTCGCGCCAAGGTCCTCCTCCTTCGAGTGGTCCGACTGGAACGCCGGGAACGATGGGAGGACGCAATTGACCGCCAATGCTGTTCCTCTCTCTCAGTTGCCGGCGGGTACGCCTCCGAGAATTTCCGGTTTACTGCAGCAGATCCTGTCGCGGAGTCCCGAACTCAGGGCCTCGCTGAGCCCGCAGCAACTGGCGTTGCTCGCCAAGGCCATGTCTGGCATGTCCGCCTGGAAGGCCAAGCATCTCTTCGACTACCAGGTGAGCTTGCGCTTCTTCGGCCTGGCCTACTACTTCCGGCTCATGGCTGGCCGGGAACGACGGTCACTGGAGCGCCTGCGACAGGAAGGGCAGGTAGGGCTGAAAGCGACATCCACCGCGATGGTCGTGCTGCTGGTGATGCTGAGCGGCCTTATCACGCTGCTGGTCTTGCTGGCCCTCTACGCCATGAAGACGTTGCTCGGCTTTGATTTCTTCGACGGGCCCTCGGTGTTCCATGGCGCGACGTTCGCAGGATGGTGGGGGTATTGACGTTGGGAACTGGACGCCGGGTGTCTGGTCGGACGGCCGGATGCTGGTGAACGCATCGCAAAGAGAGTGATTGTCGTGGTGGGCCCGGAGGGATTCGAACCCCCAACCAAGCGGTTATGAGCCGCCGGCTCTAACCATTGAGCTACGGGCCCTTCAGGGTGGGCATGTCCCCTAAGCGAATTGCCTTATAGCAGATTGCGGTGGGGCGTTGACCAGTCTTTCCTGACATGGCCCGCGATCCGGGACAATTCCGGTAAAGCCTCGCTCGGTCCGGTCGGTTTGCGTTGACGCGCCCTATCAGGCTTCGGCCGGGCGCTCCGGGAGGGCGGCACAAAAGCCGGGCCCAGGCGTCCTTGAAGGAGCCCCGGTATCAGGCGTCTTGCCTGTCAGCACACATTATTCGCGCACCTTGTAGGTGTTCTCCTCGGCGGGGAATGCCCGGGATTTGACGTCCTTCGCATAGCTTTCAATGGCGGTGCGGATGGCGTCGCCAACGCGGCCGTATTCCTTTACGAATTTGGGGACGCGCGGCGAGAGCCCCAGCATGTCCTCCATGACAAGGATCTGGCCGTCACAAGCCGCAGAGGCGCCAATGCCAATGGTTGGGGCCGAAATCTCCGAAGTGATACGGGCGGCCAACGGTTCGGCCATGGCTTCCAGGACAACCGCGAAGGCGCCAGCAGCGCTCACGGCCTTGGCATCGGCAAGGATTGGCGCCCATTCGTCGGTGGTGCGTCCCTGGGTCTTGAAGCCACCAAGGACGTTGATGGACTGTGGGGTCAAGCCGATATGGCCCATCACCGGGATGCCGCGGCGAACGAGAAACTCAATCGTCTCAGCGAGTTGCAAGCCTCCTTCCAGCTTGACCGCGCCACAGCCGGTTTCCTTCATCACGCGGGCGGCATTGCGAAATGCGATGGCGGGACTTTCCTCGTAGCTGCCAAATGGCAGGTCCACGACAACAAGTGCCTTTCGGGATCCTCGGACAACAGCCTGCGCGTGAGCAATCATGAGCTCGAGGGGAACGGGTACCGTGCTGTCGTAGCCGTGAACCACCATGCCAAGGGAGTCGCCGACCAGAAGGAAATCGACAAAAGGGTCTGCGAGTGCGGCTGTCTGGGCCTGATATGCGGTCAGGGAAACGATTGGCTCGCCGCCTTTGCGCGCATGAATATCTGGCGCGGAATTCCGCTTCACACCGGCTGCACTGGTCTGGTTTGATTGAATGGACATGGGGGCTCCTGCCGGCTTCAGCAATGCAAATGCAACACTCGTTGTTATCGTGCTGTTCAGCGTTGAGCCTAATGAAGCGTGGTGGCTCGCGCCACTGGCAATGGTGCACATTTGATCTGCGCATATTGGATGTATTTGGACAACCTGCGCTTTCCTGTCGATTTGTCAGGCGGCGGGGTGGCAGACATGTTCGGCCTGGGCGCTTCCACCCCATCGTGAAGCGCTATAGGTTGCGTGCCAGCGCCGATGGGTCCTCATCGGCATGTGATCAATCCACGTTTGGCAAAGGCAAAGTCTCATGCGGCATGGCGGCAAGATCCTGATTGACCAGCTCGAAACGCAAGGTGCTTCGGCTGCCTTCACGGTGCCGGGAGAGAGTTTCCTGGCGGCCCTCGATGGGCTCCACGACTCGAACCGTATCCAGACCGTTATCTGCCGGCAGGAGGGGGGCGCCAGCATCATGGCGGAAGCCTACGGCAAGCTGACCGGGCAGCCGGGCATCTGCATGGTGACGCGCGGTCCGGGGGCCGCCAACGCCATGGCGGGGCTGCATATCGCGCAGCAGGATTCGACTCCGATGATCATGTTCCTGGGACTTCCGGGAGAACGCCACGAGGACCGCGAAGCCTTCCAGGAGATCGAAACCAAGTCGCTGTTCGGCACGTTCGTGAAATGGGCGGCGGTGGTTCGTTCCACGGACCGCATTCCGGAATACGTGAGCCGGGCCTATCACACGGCCATGGGTGGGCGTCCGGGGCCGGTGGTGCTGGGTCTGCCGGAGGATATGCTGTCGGCGAAGGCTGGTGCGCTCGATTGCAAACCGGTGCGGTTCGCGAGCCCGGCGCCGCAGCCGAGCGACGAGGCTGCGATCATGGCGGCGCTGGCGCAATCGAAGCGGCCGCTGGTGATTGTCGGGGGCCCGGGTTGGAGCCGTGATGTACAAAAGAAGGTGGAAGCGTTCGCCGAGCGTTTCGATCTGCCTGTTGCGGCAGCTTTCCGCTTCCAGGACTATATCGACAACCGCCATGCGAGCTATGTCGGCCATGCGGGTATCGGGCTTGACGCCAAGTTGGCGGACGCGGTGCGCAATGCCGACCTGCTGCTGGTGATCGGTGCGCGGCTCGGCGAAATGACGACGTCGGGGTACACACTGGTCGATATTCCGAACCCGAAGTCGTTCCTCATCCATGTCCACCCGTCAGGCAACGAGCTGGGCATGGTCTACAGTCCGGATCTGCCGATCAATTCGACGGCTGCCAATTTCGCGGACCTCCTGGGGCGTCTGCCGACGCCATCCGCCAAGCCCTGGGCGGGGCACCGGGCGGCCCTCAGGGCGGCCTATGAAGCTGCCATGAAGCCGATTGCCACCCCGGGTGACGTCAAGCTGGAGGAGGTGGTGCGGATCGTCTCCGACATGCTTCCCGAGAATGGCATCGTGACCAATGGCGCTGGGAACTACGCGGCCTTCGTGCACCGCTACATGACCTACAAAGGCTACCGGAGCTGCCTGGCGCCGACATCCGGTTCCATGGGCTACGGATTGCCGGCCGCCATCGGCGCCAAGATCGCCGATCCGACACGCACGGTGATCAACTTCGCGGGCGATGGCTGCTTCATGATGACCGGGCAGGAGCTGGCAACCGCGGTACAATACGGGCTCGGTATCGTGACGGTTGTGGTCAACAACGGCATGTACGGGACCATCCGGGCGCATCAGGAGAAACAGTATCCTGATCGGGTGTCCGGCACGACGCTGATGAACCCGGATTTCGCAGCCTATGCCCGGGCGTTCGGGGCGCACGGGGAAACCGTCGAGCGGACGGAAGACTTCAAGCCGGCGCTGGAGCGGGCGATTGCCACAGGAAAACCTGCCATCATCGAAGTGAAGACGGAACAGGAAGCCTTGTCGCCGCGCCAGACGCTGTCGCAGGTCAGGGCGGCCGGCAAGGCCAGCGCGGGTTGATTGCAGCGACCGCTGCGTGACGAATAGAAAATGGGCGAGGCCATGATTGGCCTCGCCCGCCTGGTCTATTCCCTCTTACCTGTCCGGATTGCCTGATCGGAGGCCCGGGGCTCAGGTGTTGTAGGCCCGCTCGCCATGCTCCGTGATGTCGAGGCCTTCGCGCTCGCTCTGCACGGACGGGCGCAGACCAATCAGGAGGTCGACGATCTTGAAGAGGATTGCCGAGCCCACACCCGAGAAGATCAGCGTGAAGACGACGGCCTTGAGCTGGGCGACGACCTGGGTTGCCATGGCATAGTCGGCTGCGAGGGCGGTGCCTGGTTTGGCCGCGTAGTCGACGAGGCCGGTGCCGCCAAGGGCCGGGGCGACCAGGATGCCGGTGGCGATGGCGCCAACGATGCCGCCGACACAGTGGACGCCGAACACGTCCAGGCTGTCGTCGTAGTTGGCAGCATTCTTCACTGTCGTACAGAAGATGAAGCAGACCACGCCCGCAACCAGGCCGAGGACAATTGAGCCCATGGGGCCGGCAAAACCGGCGGCAGGGGTCACCGCCACGAGGCCGGCAACGGCACCCGAGACCAGGCCCAGCAGCGATGGCTTGCCCTTCTCCATCCACTCGGCCAGCATCCACGCCAGGGCTGCGGCGCCGGTCGCGACGAAGGTATTCATCATGGCAAGGGCGGCGGTTCCGTTGGCTTCGAGGTTGGAACCGGCGTTGAAGCCGAACCAGCCAACCCAGAGCAGCGAGGCGCCCACCATGGTGAGGGTCATGGAGTGGGGGGCCATCTGCTCACGTTTGAAGCCGACGCGCTTGCCGATGATGATGCAACCGACGAGGCCCGCAATGCCGGCGTTGATGTGCACGACCGTGCCGCCAGCGAAGTCGAGGGCGCCCCACTGATAGAGCATGCCGGCATCTGACTGGACGGCGGCGAGTGCAGCTTCTGCGGCCTGCCTGGCTTCCGGCGTGGTGGCAGCCAGCACCTTGGCTGCGGCATCGCCAACGGCGTCAGGACCTGCCCAGTACCAGACCATATGGGCCATCGGGAAATATATCACCGTCACCCAGAGAATGACGAACAGCATCAGAGCGCCAAACCGGACGCGCTCAGCGAACGCGCCGACGATGAGCGCCGGGGTGATGCAGGCGAAGGTCATCTGGAAGGCGATAAAGACGTATTCGTACATCACGACGCCGTTGGAGAAGGTGGCGCCAGTGGATTCGGGTGTTACCCCGCTCAGGAAGACCTTTCCAAGACCGCCGAACCAGGAATTGAAGGCGCCGCTACCCGTGAAGGCGATGCTGTAGCCATAGACCACCCAGATGATGGCCACCAACGACACGATGGAGAAGACCTGCATGAGGACCGAGAGCATGTTTTTCGAGCGGACGAGGCCGCCATAGAACAGCGCCAGGCCGGGTATGGTCATCAGCAGCACCAATACCGTCGAGATCATCATGAAGGCCGTATCGCCCTTGTTGGGCACAGGGGCAGCAGCCAGAACGGGCAATGCCGATGCCAACAGCAGTGTGGCAACGGCAAGGCTCATGCTGCCCGCGCGGGTAAAGCGTCCGATCATTCCTCGGTTTCCCTCTTCATCCTTGGATCTTGAGTTGTGACTTAGAGTGCGTTGTCGTCGGTTTCGCCCGTGCGGATGCGCAGCGAGTGCTCGACGGGGATGATGAAAATCTTGCCGTCGCCGATCTGTCCGGTGCGCGCGGCCGTGGCGATCGCCTCGACGGCCTTGTCGGCATCATCGTCCTGCACGACGACTTCGAGTTTGACCTTGGGAAGGAAGCTCACGGCATATTCGGCGCCGCGATAGATCTCGGTGTGGCCCTTCTGGCGGCCGTAGCCTTTGACTTCGGTTACGGTCATGCCCTGCAAACCGAGGTCGGTCAGAGCCGAGCGGACTTCCTCGAGTTTGAAGGGTTTTATGATCGCGCTGATCAATTTCATCATCACACCCCTTGTGTTGTTGTGCGGCAGCACAGTCCGGCGCCGGTCAGCCCCACACCTTGACGGTGGCTGTTCACCACCTATCAAGTGCCGTGCCAATTTGGGATTCGGATGAAATATTGTTTCAGATCATGATGTTGAATGTTTTTCGGGAAATGGAGTTGGCATTGTCTTGGTGAAAAAACAGGCAAAAATGTTTTGGCCCTGCATAAATGCCGGAAAAATAGGCTGCGCACTGCGGGTGGCTACTTGAAGGTGTAGGGGATGGTGAAGCTGCGTCCGGATTGACTGGTGCCTTGAGGTGGAACCGGGAATTTGGCCCTGCGGACAGCTGTGAGGGCAAGGCGATCGAGGCGGTCCCGCCCGCTCGTTTGGCGCACCCTGATTGCTTCAAGTGTTCCTGAAGGGGCGATGGTGAAGGTGATCCGGACTGTGCCGCGCAGTCGCCGGTTCTGGGCTGGCGGCTGGCTCGCGGCGAGTGCTCTGGCAACGCCTCGGGTGAAGGCTTTCATTTCGCCTGCACGTTTCGCCCGGGTGGCGCGTGATGTGGGGGTGGCGGCGGACGGGTTGGCGGGGCTTGCGGTCCCGGCGGGGGCAGCGGCGGGCTTTGTGGGTTCGGCTGGCGGTTGGGAGGCGGGGTGCGGTGTCCTGGCGGGTTGATGCGGCAAGGGGGGCGCGGTCCGCACGTCTTGCGGCGTGGCTGGATGCTGATCCTCCTCCGTTAGCGTGAGGAGAGGGAGAAGGGACAACTTCGTGAGCGGCGGTGCGTCCGGGCTCGGCAAGGACGCCGGCTCGGGTGGCGGGGCCGGGGGTGTGCTTGCGGATTGGGTCTTCTGCGGGAGCTGCGCCCCGGGCTCGGCGGTCTTGGGAGTTGCGGCGGTGTGTCGGGGTAAATCGGAGGCGGTGGCGTGGGCTTGTTCCGGCTTGGATGGGTCGTCGGCGGTTGGGGAGGACGTCCGCCGAGCTGTTGCCCTGGCAAGGGGCTTTTCGGGTGATTTGTGGCTTGGTCCGGTGTTGCCCCGGGAGGCCTGGGCGGATGCGGACGGGGCCTGCTGGCTGGTGCCGCTGTGGTTGCGGCGCTCGATGATGACATCGACGGCGATGGCGTCCAATTCCTGGCCGCCGCTGCCGATTGGATCGGCGCCATGCCACAGCAAGGGAGTCAAGACGGCGGCATGGAGGGCGATGGCGCCGAGGAAGGGGAGCAGCACGACGAGAAGGCCGCGCAATGACCGGGCGCGCGACCGATCGGGCCACGGCGAAGCGTCGTTGTGGTCGAGGTTGATCAGCGGTAACGGATAGGTTCTCGTGGTCTCGTTGGGGGCGGGAGGATCGCGCGAGAGTTCGAGGGCCGGGGAGGCTGCAGGCGACGTGTTCGGAGCCGCGAGGCTGTCGATGGCCAGCATGTCAGCGCCATCTGCCATAGAGCCAGGGTGCTAGGGGGTGACGCTCGCGGCGAATGTCGGGTGCGGGATCATATCCGTCCGTACCCCAGGGGTGGCAGCGGCAGACACGGGATATGGCAAGCCACCAGCCCTTCCATGCTCCGTTCAGCTCGATGGCGTCGAGGGCATAGGCCGAACAGGTCGGGAGGTGGCGGCACTCCATGCCGATGAGAGGTTTGAGCGTCCAGCGATAGATGTGAATAGGCAGCTTCGCCAGGCGTTTGGCCGTGCTGCGCCACGAAGGGTCGCGCATGTCGGGAGTGGAATTGGTCACGGTCCCTCAGGCAGTGGCGGATTGGGCGGTTCCGGAAGCGGTGGCGCCGGCATCCTTGGCCTCATAGGCGTCGAGGGCCCGCAAGACGGCCTCGAACACCAGCAAGGTGGAGGCGTGACGGCCCTTGACCTCGCGCACGGGTTCGAGCACCGCCAGGTCTGCCCAGCGCCCGCCGGGTGGTGGGCCGTTGTCTTTCAACATGGCCCGCATCTGACGGGCGATGTCACGGATCTCGGCGGCTGATGTTCCGACGATGAGATTGGCGACGACCGATGCGGAAGCCTGGCCGAGGAGACAGGCTTTCACCGTCTGGCCGTAGTCCGTGATGCGGTCGTCCTCGAGCTTCAGTTCCACGGCAATGGTCGAGCCGCACAATTTGGAGTGTGCCGAGGCGGTGGTGTCCGGATTGTCGAGGGTTCGTGCCGGAGGAATGGCCGCCGCCAACTCGATGATCCGGTCGGAATAAAGATCGTTGAGCTCGGTCATCGACTATGGCTCTCCATTGTGGCCGGCGCACTTAATTGCCAGATGCAACTCATGTGCCGGCAAGGCATGATCAGCCGTGTTCCTCGCAATGCGCCGCCAGGCAACAAACGTCAGTCCGGCGAACAATCGTCCACCCTGCCCGTTTTGTGGCACTCCGGCATGGTTGCGTTTCCCATTTCCAGAGTTGGCCGCCATATTACGCGGATCGGACGGGTTCGGCAAAACCGGGTCGCTCCGTGACCTCGTGGCCAGGCAAGGCGTTGTGTGTCTTCATATCATGCCTGGCTGGTCGGATTGCAAGAATTGCGTCATTTGTGCTCCACCCACATGCCGGCGAAGCCTCAATCAGTCTGGCTTGTTTTCCGTCATGCGCCGTAACGGGCTAAAGGCCGGTCACTCCGGCACCGGTGGGGTATCAGCCCTGGGTCGAAGTCGTGTCCGGGGCGTTTCCACCTTGCCCGGAAACGCTATAATATGTGTTTCGGTGGGGCGTTCGCGTCCTGGTCAACCATTTCACCGGTCGAAATCCTGACGCATCAGTCAATCGTCCCGCTCGCGGGGCGGCAGTCATGAACGGCCCGGCAGCCCGCAAGGACATTCAATCATGGATCAACGGATCGGCAAGCCAGGCGAGGATGTGTTGCGGAGGACAACCGACGTGCCCCGCCCTTCGCGCGAAGAGGCCGAGGCGGCCGTCAGGACGCTGATTGCATGGGCGGGAGACGATCCTGGCCGAGAGGGGCTGAGGGATACGCCGCGCCGGGTGGTGAAGGCCTACGAGGACTGGTTCCGCGGCTATCGGCAGGATCCGGCGGGGGAACTCAAGCGCACCTTCGAGGATGTCGGCGGCTACGATGACATGGTGATGGTGAGGGACGTGCGCCTTGAAAGCCATTGCGAACATCATATCGCGCCGTTCATCGGCGTGGCGCACATCGCCTATCTGCCACGGGACAGTGTTGTCGGGTTGTCGAAACTCGCCCGTGTGGTCGAGATCTATGCAAAACGGCTGCAAACGCAGGAGGCGCTCACCGCGCAGGTAGCCAGTGCCATCGAGCAGCATCTCAATCCGCGCGGCGTTGCCGTGTTGATCGAGGCGGAGCATATGTGCATGTCGACGCGCGGCGTCAATCAGCAAGGTGTATCGACGGTGACGACACGGTTTTCGGGCGACTTCGATACCGATGCCGGCTACCGGGACAGATTCCTGTCGCTGGTGCACGCCACGCGGCGGGGCTAGGTTTCTGAAACTGTATGTTGCAGACGACCGATAACCGGCCATGGGCCATGCTGGCCGTGGCCCATGGCGTTTATGATGGATAGCTGATGAGCGATACACCTAAATTTCAACCTCCCGGCACTGCGCAGGAGGTGGAGGACGGCGACGTGTTGATGCCGCGCTTTGGCGCCGATGGCACGCTTGCCGCCATTGCAACGGATGCGGAGACGGGCGACGTTCTGATGTTCGCGTGGATGAACGCCGAGGCGCTGGCGCTGACCATCGAGACGGGCGAAGCCCACTTCTACAGCCGCTCACGCCAGCGGATCTGGAAAAAGGGTGAAGACAGCGGCAACGTTCTGGATGTCGTCGAGCTCAGGGCCGATTGTGATCAGGATGCCGTGTGGATGCGGGTCAAGGCGCGCGGCAAGGGGGCGGCGTGCCACACCGGTCACCGCACCTGCTTCTATCGGCGAATTCCGCTGAAAAGTGTTGACTTCCGGCTGGAGCATGCGGGTACGCCGCGGGATTTCAATCCTGCAGACGTCTACGGCAAACCCAAGAGCTGAGCGATAGCGAGCGTGGGCGCCGCCGCTCTTTCCAATCGGCGTGGGACGTTGGGGTAAGCTGATCGAGGCATGAGGCCAACGACGCGTGAGGCCGGGGAACAATTGCCCCGGCCGTTGCTGTGTGTGGCGTTATTTGCGCCGCCGCCAGGCGCTCATCTGGTCGGCGGATGTCTTGACATGGAGCACCACCGGCCTGGTCTTGACCGCGAAGGCCTTTGCCACGGCAGCCGGAACATCCTTTTCGTCGGTGACAGTAATGCCCTCGGCACCGAATGATCTGGCCCACATGGCGAAGTCCGGGTTGGTGAGCTGGGTCGCGAGCTTGTAGGGGCGGCCGGGGTAGCGCACCTCGTGATGCATGCCGATGGTGCCGTACATGGAATTGTCCGAGATCACGAGGATCGGGGCCGTACCGTACTGCATGGCGGTGGCGATCTCGTTGCCGGTCATCAAGGCGCCGCCGTCTCCAACGAAGGCTACGACCTGGCGGCCGGGACACCTGAGACCGCCGGCGACCGCCATGGGCATGCCAGCGCCCATGGCCCCCACGACAGACGACAGGAAGGTCTGGCCCGGCTTGAATCCGATGTAACGGTGGATGAAGCTCGAGAAGTTGCCCGCATCCGAGGTGACGATGGCGTCGGGCGCCAGATGCTTCTCGATCTCGGTCACGACGGCGGCGAAATTGATGCCGTCTGTGGTGGGCTCCCATTCGGGGGCGAGCAACGCCTTGTGCGCGGCGTGGAGGGTTTCGACCCAGCCTTTGCGCCTCGATGCATTCTTCGGGGCGGGCCGGGCCAGCAGGGCGCGAATAAGTGCCTGGGCATCGGAGACGATGCCGAGATCAGGACGCCAGACACGGCCGACCTCGTTGGGATCGGGCCAGACATGCACGAGCGGCAGTTGTGGTTGCGGGGCAGTGGGGAAGGTATAGGACTGGCTGACGGTATCGGTCAGGCGTTCGCCGATGGCGACCAACAGATCGGCTTTCTTCATTTCGTCCAGCAACGGCTTGGGAACACGAATGCCCATATAGCCGCCGTAGTTGGGATGGTTCGCATCGAAATGGCAGGGCCGTCGGTGCGTTGGCGAGATCGGCAGCATCCAGGTTTCGGCAAGCTTCCTGAGATCGTCCGTGACGCCTTCGCCAAGAAGCATGCCGCCGACCCAGATCAAGGGACGTTCGGATTTCTCCAGCATCCCGACGAGACGGTCCACGTCTTCCGGGCGGGGGCCGGGCAGGACCCGTGGGCGGGGCTGGTCCACGGGGGCCTCTGTCACCTCGTCGAAGATGTCTTCGGGCAGGATGACCGCGACGGGGCCGGGGGTGCCGGATTCTGCGATGTGAAACGCGCGCGCCATGGCTTCCGAGGCCATGACCGCCTCGTTCACCTCGATGACGTCCTTGGTCACGTCGGAGAGCAGGCGGGAATAGTTCTGTTCCTGCAGTGCGAGGCGGCCGAAATCCTTGCGCTCGACCTGGCCGATGAGCATCACCAGTGGCGTGGCATCATGGTAGGCGGTGTGGAGGCCCACCATGGCATTCGAGAGGCCTGGACCGCGGGAAACCACGGCGACGCCCGCCCGGTCGCGCAGGCGGCCATCGGCGACGGCCATCATGGCGGCACCACCTTCATGGCGGCAGACCGCCAGGCGAACGGAATTCGTGTCGGAAAGGGCGTCCGTGAGGCCCAGGTAGCTTTCGCCGGGGACGCAATAGACTAGGTCGACGTCATGGGCTTGCAGGCTCTCGGCAAGCAGGCGGGCAACGGTTCTGGCCATTGGTAAGGTGCTCCTGGTGGGAAACGGGGCAGGGTCGGGAAGGTGGAAGGGAATGCTAGGCATGCACCGCGTACCAATCAATGGTGCGCCGTTGCGGGAAGACCTGGTGAGGCGGCATATGTCTGTTTGCCAAGCGAAAAATGCCAACTGGGCCGGTGCTGCGACATCGTAATGCGGCTCCGGTGGTTTGCAGGACAGTATTCGTCGGCGTATATGTTGATCATCCCAAGATATTCGGGACGTTCTACGTGGCTGTATGGCGCGCTTTACCGCGGGCCGTGCTGTCATCAAGCGATGGAGATGCCTGATGCAACAGCAAAACGATCAAAGGTTCGATAGTACCGGCAAAGTTGTTCTGGATTATATCTACAATCAGACTGATCCAAGGCCATATTTTGAAACCCTAAGTGGATTGGATTACTCGATACCTGAAGCCGCGAGACCGGTGTTTGGAAACATCATTGAGGCCTACAAGTCGGTCAAGGGACGCCGGTCGCTCAAGATCGTGGACCTGGGGTGCTCATATGGTGTCAACGCTGCGCTCATGAAAACCGACATGGACCTGGATGATCTCTATCGGCACTACGTGAACGAGGAGGTGGGGGGGCTGGATTGCGGCAGGCTGATCGAGCTCGATAGGCGGACGTTCGGTGCGGAGAGTGGATCCAGTCCGTTGACCGTCGTGGGTCTCGATGCGGCTGAAAATGCCCTGCGGTATGCCGAGGAGGCCGGCATCATCGACGGGCAGGTTCACGTCAATCTCGAGGAGGAGGCGCTGCGACCGGAGCAAGTGGAAGTGCTGCGCGGCGCGGATATCGTCGTTTCATCCGGGTGCATCGGCTACTTTGGCGAGACGACCGTGGCGAAGGTGCTTGATGCGGCTGCGGACAGGCAACCCTGGATGGCGCATTTCGTGTTGCGCATGTTTCCGTTCGATCCGATCGCGGACATGTTGACGGCGCATGGCTATGTGACAGCCAAGGGCTCGCACCCCGTGGCCCAGCGTCGGTTTGCAAGCGAGGACGAACAGACCCAGGTTCTCGAGCGGATTCAGAAACTCGGGATTGATCCCAGCGGGCTGGAGACAGAAGGTTCGTTCTTTGCCGACCTGTATGTCTCCAGGCCGGTTGATGAATGCGGACTTGTCCCGCAGACGCAGCTCACGGAAATCTAGGACGCGCGCATTCTCGTAAAAGGAGGCGGCGGCGCGGCCTGGGCGTTTCCATCCAAGTCGGAAACGCTCCCGGTCGGGCGCAGCGAACTGTTACTGGTCGAGGATCTGGCTGGCGGCCTGCTCGGGCGTGAGCGTT
>JBKDZY010000048.1:0-1851 GCA_047971765.1 Hyphomicrobiaceae bacterium
GGGCGTTCTTGATCCGGGGATTGAGGCAGACACACGATTTCGGCTCCACCGGTGAGCCGAACATAATCGACAACCAACGCGAGACGCGCCTTCGTCAGTAGTCGCGGTGCCCGCACCATTCGCAAACTGAAATCGGAGCGGGAAATACCGCCCACGAAGCACCGTCTTCCTCGTTCAGCCCCTTATACCGTTTTCCCTGCCCGCCGTGACATCTTTGCGTGGCTGTATTTGGGCAGCACGCGAATTTCCCCCCCAAGGTAGTAATGCGGCGTTGAATGCCATCGATTTGGGCACGGAAGCAACACTTGCCGGCACGCGCAAAGCTCAACGCCATTTGCCCGGTGTACGGACCGGTGGATTTCCAATAAAGCCTTCAGCAAGGCAGTATTGCTTGCGATCGGGGGGCATCGCCTCAACGTTGCCTTGAAAACAGTGCGTTTCAGGTGTTGGCATCCACAGCAGGGTAATGCGTGGCGGGCAGCAGCCTGAAGTCTGTGCGCGGTCGACAGGAGTGGGACAGGACATATGCGTGGGGTCGCAATTCGCGCGTTCGGCAAATCTGAAGCGTTGCAGGAGCTTGTGCTTGAGCCACCGGTTCCGGGGACTGGCGAGGTTTGTGTCAAGGTGGCGTTTGCCGGCGTCAACGCAATCGACCTTCACACGCGGAACGGCAACTTCCTGGGGGCGGGACGCCTCGCCAGGCCGCTTGTCCTGGGATTTGAGGGATCCGGTATCGTCGAGGCCATGGGCTCGGACGTAACCGGGGTGAAGGCTGGTGATCGGGTGGCATGGTGCGGCCAGCCCGGCACAATGGCCGAATTCGCGGTGGTACCGGCGTGGCGGTTGGCCGTTGTGCCCAAGGACGTGCCGCTTGAAATCGCCTGCGCGCTGCAACTCGATGGGTCACTGGCTCATGCGCTGACCGTTTCTGCATTTCCCGTGCGCAATGCCGACCGTCTCCTGGTCCAGGGCGCAGACACGGTGACAGGGTTGCTGCTGGTCCAGATCGCCAAGGCGCAAGGTGCGTTCGTGATCGCCTCGGTGAGCGATCCGGAACGACGTGAGGTTGCTGCCGCCGCCGGCGCTGATCAGGTCATCGCGCTGGCTGACCCGGATTTCGTCGAGAACGTCCGGAAAATGACCGAGGGCGAGTTCTGCAATGGTGTCTTCGATGGCATCGGCGAGGCGTCCTTCGATCATAGCATGGCCGTCTGCCGCAGGCGCGGCGTCGTGCTGCTGCACGGCGCGCTGGGCCGGCCGGTATCCGGCATCAGCCCGGACAGCCTTGCCGCGTCCGGCTCCATCTACATCACCCGCGTTCACCTGCCGGACTACATGCAGGACGCGACCGAGGTGCAGTGGCGCACGAACGATGTCTTCGCCGCCTGGAAGGCCCAGCACTTGAAGGTCGAGATCTCAGGCGTCGTGCCGATGGACAAGGCGGCCGTGGCCTTTGACGCCATGGAGAAGAACCCTCCTGCGGGCAAGATCCTCGTGCAGATGTAGCAAGACAACCGGCATTGAAATCGGCTGCCGGTCGCTTGATTTGTTTTGAACAATTGTTAATTGCCAGCTTCCTGCGGCCGGCCTTTCGCTGGGCGGTGAGGGGTAAGTCGTTGAAATATCTGTTCAGCGACAGGTCACGCGAACGGGTGCGGCGGTGTCTTGCGGACAAGGCGCGCGATCGTGAATAATCGCGCCTGACCAGGGTGTGCAGACCGTTTGCGGCCCTCTTTGCATTGGCAGGCCTTGTCTGCATCGGCAGGAAACGCGCGAGGCCCCGCGGTTCGGGGCACATGCTGGCCGACGACGTTCCGTCTCCAGTCTGCCGAGGTGTGCTGGTGTGTTGTG
>JBKDZY010000049.1:0-3999 GCA_047971765.1 Hyphomicrobiaceae bacterium
CGTCCCCGCCGACCTCATCGTTCTGGCGACCGGATACTTCCCCCAGGCCGAGCTGGTAAGCCGCGCGCTCGGGGAGGACGTTGCGGAGCGCATCGGACCCGTCTGGGGCGAGGATAAGGACGGCGAGCTGAACAACATGTTCAAACGCACGCCTCAGGAAAACGTCTGGTTCATTGCCGGCAGCCTCGCTCAATGCCGGGTCTACTCGAAATACATGGCGATACAGATCCGCGCCGCCGAGCAGGGATACATTGGAAAACTCGGCACCTGATCGGAGGCCCAGGCACGGACACAGCTGGCGCAGCGACCACCACTCGCCCTACGGCACATGTTGGCAACCCGGCCGAAATGATTACTCACGGGAACCGGATGTGCCTGCTGAGCGGGAGTTCGCGCACGCGCTTGCCTGTCGCGGCGAAAATTGCATTGGCGAGCGCCGGCGCCGCGGGCGGCAGCGTCGGCTCGCCAATCCCGCGCACGCCATTGCCGTCTTCCAGCGCCTGCACCACGATTTCCGGAGTCTGATCGAGACGCATCGCTTGATAGGAATCGAAATTGGTCTGCTCAGGCATGTAGTTCTTATAGGTCAGCTCGCAATTCATCGCGTGACCCAGCCCGAAGATCAGCCCCCCCGTCATTTGCGCTTCGAAATTGACCGGATCGAGCGCACGACCAGCCTCGACCACCACGAAAGCCTTGTCGATGCGGATCCCGTGTTTAGAGTTTGTCACCTCGATCACTTCGGCGCACGGCACGCCCATGGAAAAGTTGAACGCCACGCCGCGACCGCGGTTCTCACCGATTTTGGGGCCGGTCCATTCGCACAGTTTGCCAACGGCTTCGAGAACTCGGCGAGACGCCTTATCCGTCAGTAGGCGCAGGCGCTCCTCCAGTGGGTCCGCGCCAGCAGCATGGATCAATTCATCGAGGAAGCTCTCGTGTAGAAACGCATTGGCGCAATAGCCAGGGGAACGCCACGAGCTGACGGGTATCATCTCGGGCACAGCGTAACCGGTCACCCTGTAGTTTGGGATGGCGTAAGGTTGGTCCCATGCGCCCGCCACCAAATACATGTCCGGCCCCGGTGGCGCCATCATCAGTCGTCCGAACCACGAGCGCGCCATCGATTGGCCGACGCAATCGAGGTCGAAAGACTGGACTTTTCCGTTTTTGACTGTTCCGCGAGCGTAGCCGAGCTGCGCCGGTCGCGGATAGTCGTGCGAAAAGTCCTCCTCGCGCGACCATGTCATCTGCACCGCCGTGCCCTTCATGGCCATGGCGACCTCGACCGCCTGCATGACCGCTGTGTCCTCGAGCCGGCGACCGAAACTGCCGCCGATCATTTGCGAGTGCACGTGGATCTCGGCCGCATCGAGCCCGGTAAGCTTCGCAGCATGGTCGCGCACAAAGCTGGGAATCTGCGTTCCCGTCCAGATATCCACGCGATCATCGCCGACCTTCACGACCGCATTCATCGGCTCCAAGGCACCATGAGCCAGATACGGTACGCGATAGTCGGCTGTGATCACACTTCCTGTAGCTGATGCGATTTCGACGTCACCGTCATCACGCGCGCGGCTGTCGCGAAACGCCTCCGACCGGCAGGCCGCCATCTTCTCCCACAGTTCCTTCGATGTTGCGGGATAGGGTCCTGGCCCCCATTCGATGTCGATCGCTTCGGCTGCCTTGAACGCACGCCACGTATTGTCGGCAATAACCGCAACGCCGTGCGATATCGGCGCAATCTTTTTGACGCCACGCATCTTCTCGGCTTTCGCCGCATCATATTTGATGACGCTGCCACCAACGCCCGGGTTCGCTCGAACGGTGGCGTGAAGCATCCCGTCGATGCGCACATCAATGCCGTACGTCTGAGTACCGGTCGATTTCGCGACAATATCGGTCCGCTCGACACGCTTGCCGAGATAGCGCCATGACTTTGGGTCGCGCAGCGTCACGTCAACGACGGGCTCGATCTTGGCAGCTTCGGCAGCCAGCGCCGTATAGGCAATCTTCTTTCCATCGGGCGCGATGACGTGGCCATCCGCAGTCTTGAGCTGCGTCCTCGCCACACCCAGCTTCTTCGCCGCGGCTTCCTTCAGTGTTTCCCGCGCCACCGCGCCCGCGTGGCGCAAGCGATGATAGGTATTACGCGCCGTCGTTGACCCGCCCGTCATCTGAATGGCCATGATGCGGGCGACGCCGCCCAGTGCGCCACGAACCTGCTCGCTGAGCCATGTGTGCTCATATGCGGGAAACGGCGCCGCGTCCTCGAATGCAACTTTGTTGTAATAGGCCTGTGCGGGCTCGCCCGGCGACAGCGTGACCTTCATGGGATCGACGTCGAGTTCCTCGGCGATCAGATAGGCTTGAAGCGAAGTCGTACCTTGACCCTTGTCGGCGTGCGGCGTGATAAGGGTGATGCCGTTGGCGTCAATCTTGACGAACGGCGTAATCGACGCTTCACCGTCCTTCAAATCGGCAAGCAGCGGATTGGGGACCGGCTTTGTCGCAAGGTAATAGCCGAATGCCACGCCGCCCGCGACGGTGGCCGATCCGATAAGGAAAGCTCGCCTTGCGATCGTCCCGACGCGGCTCATGGCTTGCCCTCTCCCTCTACCTGAGGCCTTGCATCCGGCTTTGCGTCCGTCGCCGGAACGGGCTCTGGCGACTTTGCGGCGGCAAGTTTCTTGGCTGCTGCCTTTACCGCCTGTCGGATACGCGGATAGGTACCACATCGGCAGATGTTCGTGGACATGGCGTCGTCGACTTGGGTGTCGGTCGGATCAGGGGTCTGCGCCAGGAAAGACGCCGCCTGCATGATCTGGCCGGACTGGCAGTAGCCACATTGGGCGACCTGGAACTCGATCCAGGCGGCCTGCACCGCGTGCAAGGTCGTCGGCGTCCCGAGCCCTTCGATGGTGGTCACCGCCCCGTCGACAGCACTCACCGGCATTTGGCAGGAACGGATCGCGTTCCCATCGATATGCACGGTGCAGGCGCCGCATTGCGCAACGCCGCAGCCGTACTTCAGGCCGGTAATATTGAGTTCGTCACGCAGGACCCATAGCAGCGGCATGTCGGGTTCAACATCAATCTCGTAGGCTTTGCCATTGACCGTGAGTTTCATGGATCCGCACCCATACCGACAGTAATTGACGACCCATTGATCTGAAGAATAAGTGAGGTTCGCACGCACGGCGGATTGAACCCGCCGACCGTAAAGAATGGTATTCCGCTCTCATCGGATTGTCACGTGTCAAACTGAACGCCATTAAGGTTGTCCGGCCTGACGATACGCGGCCTGGAAAACAGGCATCGGATGACACATCCACATACTTTCCACAGGCGGCAACAAAGCCGCGACCCGCACCTCGCCCCGTTCGGCTAGAATATGCGTCGAGCTGCCCCGACAACGAGACCGGACAATGCCACTTCACCTCATCAAGCTCAGCGTCGGAAGCGACTCGGTCGAGGATCTCGCGTCATGGCAAGCCGAACGCCTGCGCCAGATGAAGCGTGATGGCCACAAGCCGGAGCTGGTCCACCGAACGTTCCAGATGCCGAAACGCCGGGACGAACTCCTCGACGGTGGCTCCATCTACTGGGTTATCAAGGGTATCGTCCAGGCCCGCCAGCGCCTTCTCGACCTCCGCGAAGGCACACGGGAGGACGGGACACCCTGCACACTTCTGATCCTCGAGAAAACGGTCGTTTCGGTCCGCCCCACCCCGCGCCGAGCGTTCCAGGGCTGGCGCTATCTCCTTCCGGATGATGCCCCCTCAGACCTCGTCAACGGCAAACACGACGGTATTGCGGCCATGCCAGCCAAGCTGCGGCGCGACCTGGCGGAGCTGGGCCTGATCTAGACCTGCTGTCGTCGACAAGGTCGCACCGGCACGGCACCCGAATTCGTGGCGAGCTACAGCAGCAAAACCTGGCGCTGCTCAACGCTTTGAATCAACGACATGCCACCCGGCATCCGGGCGAAGCGGAACT
>JBKDZY010000050.1:0-4278 GCA_047971765.1 Hyphomicrobiaceae bacterium
CATGAAAGATGCTCTCGACCCGTGCCAGCATACGCATTGCGAGAAGCGAATGGCCGCCGAGTTCAAAGAAATTTCCGTTGCACGCCTCGGCTGGAATACCGAGAAGGCCGGCCCAGATGTCGGCAATCTTCCGGTGAAGATCGCAGTCGGTGCGCGGGCCCTGGTCGTCAAGGGAGGGAGCTGGGCGCCACTCCATATCCCTCCGCCGCTCCGCCACGTCTGCCGGTCCTGCCGATCCGACTACCGCTTTTGATCCCGACCTGGTCTTCCGTGCCCCATCATGGCGGTCCGAACCGGAAAGCTGTACCGTATTGCTCTCCAAACCGCGATACCGCGCATCGAACGCCTCTTCAAAACAACTCTTGACGAGGGAAAGGAGGTGTTCGGCGGTTTCCGCGTCGAAAAGGTCCGAATTGTACTCCACCGCCAGACGCCAGCCATCCGGCCGCCCAATGAGCAGGAAGTTGAAATCGAAAATCACTCCGGCGGCCCGGGACGGACGGCTGATCAGTTCGAAGCGCTCATATGTCCTGTTCTGGAGAAACGTGTTGCGCTGGAGATTGAAGTTCATGGAAACAAGCGGGTTACGTGAAAGGTCGCGCGTTGGCCGCAGCGCGGCGACCAGCCGGTTGAATGGCATGTTCTGGTGCAGAAGCGCGTCCGCAACGATTGTCCGCACTGTTTCGAAATGGGTTTCGAGGCGGGTTCCTGGCGGCGTCGGCAGCCGCAGCACGAGATCGTTGATGAACGCACCGATCAACCCTTCGAGGTCGATATCGATCCGGCCCGCGGCCTGCGTCCCGAACACAACCTCCCGTGAACCGGTTGCGCGGTGAAGCGCCATGCTGAGAACCGCAACGCCGAACGCGAATGCCGAAAGCCGGGCACGCTTCGCTGTCTGCTCCAGCCGCTCGCCGAATGAGACCGGAAGGTCCACATGGGCATAGCCGACAGCCGTTCCACGAACGGCGGAGCGATGGCGGTCGGCGGGAAGCTCGAAATAGCCCATGTCGGAAAGCTGCGTTTTCCAGTACTCACCGTCCTCCCGCATCGCGTCGCTGGCGAGATACTCATGTTGCCACAGCGCGAAGTCTCCCATTTGAAGGGGAAGATCCGGCAACGAAGGTGCCGTGCCCCGCAAGAGTGCATCCAGGATTATCCCGAATTCGTTGCCCAGTACGCCGATCGAATAGCCATCGAACACGATATGGTGAGCCACGATGAGAAGTATGGCCCGGTCGTCGGCAAGGTGCGCCAGCTTGATCCGGATCAGCGGCGGACAGGCAAGATCGAACGGAAGGGCTGTGAAATCTGCTGCGGAATCTTCGAGCGCCGTTGTCGCGGCGGGCTCGTCGTGGTCACGCAGGTCGAGTTCGCAGATGCGCAGTTCGGCCATGTCCAGGACCGTTTGCTCAGGAACCCCATCACGCTGGGAGAACCGGCTCCTCAAGGCCTCGTGGCGGGAGATGACGATCTGAAACGCGCGCTCGATCAGTGGGGCCGGGACGCAGCCGCGCAATTCCCACCGGATCGCGACATTCAGGGACGGGTCGCCAGGGCGAAGCTGGTCGAGGAACCAGAACCGCTCCTGCGTTGATGTCAGCGGGAGCGTGGGGGCGTGCCGCGTGTCTTTGCAGGCAATATCGTTTTTGTTTTTTGTCTTCACGTCGAAGTCCCTCCCTTTGCTGCCCTTGGCGGCCGTACGCACCCGGGCGGCGCATGCTATTGCGGTGTGGTTTCTGCCGGGAGCTCTCCACTGCGAGGCGAACGCGGCTTGGATCTGACGGCCGCCATCAATGCGATGACGAGATCACGCCTGAGAAGCATGATGGCTCCCGTGTAGAGCATTGCCGAAACGAGGACCGTGACGGCAAGGGCGATGACGGAGTTCGTGACATGGAAACCGATGTGGTTGCGCATCACGTAGGCTGTACACGACATCAGTACCAGCGGCAGAACCAGCAGCGGCAGGCGCAGGCTGATCGCACGCCAATCGATGCCGACGAACCGTTGCTGAAGCCAGATCGTGGTGGCGATGGCGACGATTGCAGCAGCAAACTGCGCCCAGGCCACCTCCATGACGCCGAACAGGCAGGCCGGAAAAACGAAGAGGAGAGAGAGCGCGGCATTCAGAAGTGAGATGGGGGGCAGGGCCTTGATGCGGTCGACGAAGGTGAGAAGCTGGACGGTGAAAGTCGCTGGCATTTTCAGGAGTGCCGCAAGCGACAGAATAGAAATCAACGGCGCGGACTCATGCCACGCATTGCCGAGAATGAGGTCGACAATGGGTTCGGCCATGATCGCGAGCCCGATGAACAGTGGGCCCGAGATCACGAAGAGAAGCGGCACCAGCCATTCCATGGCGCGCTGCAGGTTGGCCGTCATGGCAGCAGATCCGGCTTCGGCGTGGCCGGCGGTCGCATGGCGGAAATAGACCCAGGCGACAGCGCGGAATGGTTCGCAGGCCAGTTCGGCAACCGCGCCGGTCAATCTCTGGGCGCCCCGGAAATGGCCGACTGCGGACGCGCCAAGAAAACCGCCGATGAGTATAGTGGTCAGTGATTGCTGGACATTGTTGAGAACCTGCGCGCTGAGAATGTTGAGGGAAGAGCGGTAGAGCCGGGAGGCAACACGCCGCGACACGGAAAGGGTCGGGACCATCATCGTCAGTGCGTTGGACCACACCACGATGATGCACTGCGTCGCAAGACGCCCGAACACCAGGGCTTCCGGGCCCACTTTCATCCGCAGGAGACTGATGGCAATGACCATTCCGGCGATTTCAGCCACCGCCTCGCAGGCCGCAGTCGCAACCAGACGGCCATTGCGCGTGAGGATGGCAAACTGCGCATCGCCATAGGTGGATAAGGCCACCCAGACGGCAAACAGCGCGATGAGCTCCCCGAGGTCGGGTGTGTTGGACCATGCGCTTGTGACATGGGCGACGATGAGGCCGGTCGCCAGTCCGGCCATGGAGAGTGCGACAGAAACCGCGAGCGCCTGTCGCACCTCGTGGTCCGGCCCCCGCAGGCTGAGGATGAAGCCCAGCGTTCCGGCCTTCGTGAACTGGAGCGTCAGGATGGCGAAAACGGAGGCGAGCGCGAATACGCCGAATTGGCTTGGACCGAGGACGCGAGCACCGACAATGAAGATGGCAAGCTGGCAGAACTGGTTGACGACACGCGCGGCTGCTGATGCCAGTCCACCGGAAAGCATGGGCAGGTGATCCGACGAATGCCCTCCACGAATTGCGCTCACACCTCCACCTCCAGTGCCGAGACGAAGGTTGCGTCTCTGCTGTCTGACGAATTCACACGTGAAAAATTCTCTTGTCCGGAAGTGGCTGGCGCCCTCGGGAATTTCCAAAGGCGGACCGTCAACTGCTCTCGGACTGCTCCTGCAATAGAGCGGTGGCCATGTGCAGTGTCGATATAGCAATTTAGGTCCGGAGCCATGACGTGCGCTCCATTGGTCAGGAAACCGGAGCGGTAAAAGCCATCCTGGTACGCCAATGGACGACGCGGCCACATCAAAAGTGGTACCGCCCGCGCGACCGGCCAATGTCTGGATATTGGCCGTTCGGACCGGTGGAAGATTTGGAACGCAAAAGGAGTTGTTGTCTGGAACGGAGACTGGGAACTAGCTGAATATGACCAAGTGTATGCGGTTTTATTGACAGATCGGGGAGGGTCATGGTCGCGCGTCAAATTCCATCTCCTGTCGAGGAGAACTTCCAGGGGCGTATGCAGCCGACACCACCGGGAACCGCGATCGAAATGGGCTCGTTCGTGGCGGGGCCGTGCCGCGCAATGGCTTGGGACCACCTTTTGCGACCCTATGCGGATGCAATACGCAGACACCCGGATAGGCCGGCGGTGATCTGCGGTGACCGCGTCCTCGATTATGCGACGCTGGAGTCGCGATCCAATCAACTCGCGCGCCACCTTGTCGATCTGCGGGTCCACCGAAACGATGTTGTTGGCATCGTGTTGCCGCGCGGAATTGAGCTGATCATTGCGGTGCTTGCCGTCATGAAGGCGGGAGCTGCCTACATGATCCTTGACCTGCACAATCCGAGGGCGCGCAATGCGGCAATCATTGCCAACACCGATGTTGATGTTGTCGTCAGCACGTCGGCGCTGCGCGGATCCATCCCCCGGGAGGTCACGCTTTGCCTTGTCGATGTCGAGCATGATCGGTTGGCGTTGAAATCCTCCACGCGTGTTGCCCTGGACGCCGATGGCGACAGCCTCGCCTATGTGATCAATACGTCCGGAT
>JBKDZY010000051.1:0-1864 GCA_047971765.1 Hyphomicrobiaceae bacterium
CGGGCAGCTCCAGCAAATCCGTCGAACATGCCATCGAGACCGCAGTCACCAAGGCCGGGGAAAGTCTGCGCGGCATGCGCTGGTTCCGCACCAAGGAAATTCGCGGCCAGATCGACAACAACAAGATCCAGTTCTGGCAAGTGACGATCGAGATCGGTTTCACGCTCGAGGCGTAAACCGTCTACAGGTCACCTGCAGCACCGGGCTGCGTCAGGCGCGCACAATCATTCCGGGAAGCTCTGAAAGCGCACGCATCTCGGCATCGGGCTTTCCAGGCAGGCGCTCGGCGCGCTGCCCGTAGCGGTTGCACCAGAAAACGCGCATCCCAAACGCCGATGCCGCCCAGGCATCCCAGGAATTGGACGACTGGAACGCAATCTCGCTGGCCGACACGCCCAGGCGATCGACGCAGCGCTGGTAGACCCGGCGATGGGGCTTGAAGACCCCCACCTCCTCGACCGACACAACCTCATCCAGCAGCGAGCCGAGCCCGGCGCCCTCGACGGCACTGGCCAACATCTCCGGCGATCCGTTTGACAGGATCGCTGTGCGATAGCCGGCCGACTTGAGTTGGCGCAACACGCCCGGCACTTCCGGAAACGCATCCAACGTGCGGTAGAGGCCCATCAGCCGCTCGCGCAGACCACGATCGGTCAGGCCGAGCGTTTCCATGGCATAGTCCAATGCATCGCCCGTCACCTGCCAGAAATCCGCGTGCAGGCCCTGCAGGCCACGCAGCCACGTGTACTGCAACTGCTTGTCCCGCCACAGCACCGTCAGCGCTTCGGTCCTGTCACCCACCACATCGCGACATCGTGCCGCTGCAGACGCAAAGTCGAATAGCGTTCCGTAGGCGTCGAATACACAGGCCTTGACGGGAATGGGAGACATGGCCGCCGCTCCTTCATTGCGAGGTTTTCGGCGACCATTACAAGGATCAGGCAGAGACACCAGACATCATGTGGCCCGCGGCAGGATATTGCCGAGCCCGCCGTAGAGGGATCGCATCCCGGAAAGCCACCCCGCCACTCGGTCATTGGTCTCGAGCAAGGGAAACCGACTTGCGATATAGGGCCACATCAAGCTGCCTGCGACGATGTGATCCGCGTAGCTCGGCTCAGCGCCACCCAGATACGGTTGC
This sequence comes from Hyphomicrobiaceae bacterium, assembly GCA_047971765.1. Classification (GTDB taxonomy): domain Bacteria; phylum Pseudomonadota; class Alphaproteobacteria; order Rhizobiales; family Hyphomicrobiaceae. The sequence continues at coordinate 1,142 of JBKDZY010000051.1, forward strand.
AGCTCCAATGCCCGGCGTACCGGCATCAGCAAATCGCGGAACGCCGCAAGACGTTGCTCGCGTCCGGCTTGGACCTCTTCCAGCCGCTTTCCGAACCGCTGTTCGCGCGAAGACCGGAAGTAGTCCTTGTCCTTGTCCGCGATGATCTCGAACAGGTCCACAATGATCAGGGGCGCTAGAGCGGGCGCCAGGACCGTATCAGCCCACGAGTTCACGAAGGTTGCATGAGCCTCGCCGACGGCACCGCCGAACAGCGAGGGCCGGTCAGGATATTCCCGCTCCAGATAGATCGCGATTTTCCAACTGTCGGACACAACGTGCTCGCCGTCCCGAATAACGGGAACGCGGCCTTGCCCCGAGAACGCCAGGGCCTCCCGGTCTGTGAAGCGCCAGGGGATAGTTCTGACATGAAGCTCCTTGTGGGCCAGGGCGAACCGTGACCGCCAGCAGTAGGGGCTGAAACGGACCTCCGGGTCTCTCCCCGCCAAATCATGGAGCTCGATCACAGCCTCCTCATGCCTCCACCGGGCGGCGTACCGCGTGCAACATGGCCAGAGCCGGGCGGATCATATCATCGAACTGGTCGTTCGGGACCGGCGTCCGCGACAACACCCGCACGCCGATCAGCACGCCCAGCAGTGTCCGGGCTGTCGCCTTGGGATCGAGGTCGGGATCACATTCCTTGCGGTCCAGCGCCTCCATCAGGCAATTCCGGAAAAAAGT
>JBKDZY010000052.1:0-6814 GCA_047971765.1 Hyphomicrobiaceae bacterium
CGTCGATCTGCAGGTAGAGGCCGAGATAGTAGAGCAGTGACGGAAAGGCCGCCGCGATCACGATGTCCGCGTAGGGCATCTCGATAAAGGTCGACATGACGAAGGCGGTGGCCCCCATCACCGGCGGCATCAACACGCCGCCCGTCGAAGCGCACGCCTCGACGCCACCGGCATAGGCCGGCCGGAAGCCGACCCGCTTCATCGCCGGAATGGACATCACGCCGGTCGTGAGCACGTTGGTGATCACCGAGCCCGACATGGATCCCATCAGGCCCGAGGCGAAGATGGCGACCTTGGCTGGCCCGCCACGGCGCGTCCCCAGCAGCGAGAACGCGAGATTGAGGAAGAAGGCGCCGCCACCGGTGTGCTGAAGCGCAACACCGAACAGCAGGAAGCCCACCACCAGCGTTGCGAAGGCATTCATCGGAATGCCGAGGATGCTCTCGGTGCCGAAGATGTGGAAGCCGGCGGTCACATCCGGCGCGATCGGCGGACCATGCAGGAAACCGGGCGCATGGCTTGCCAGCATCGGATAGACCGAGATGACGAGACAGATCGAGAAGATCGCCGTTCCACCTGCCCGCCGCAGGGCTTCGAGCACAATGGCCCACAGCACGAACGCCAGCACTTTGGCATGATAGGGCGCCGTATACTCCCAGCCTTCATTGAGGATGGTGTCGCCCATGTAGGCGAAATAGGCGGGAATGAGGAAGGCCGCGAGCGCCAGGATGACATCGTAGAACGGGATGCCGTGCCGGCCGACATTGCCATAGATGGGATAGACCAGGAAACTCAGCGGCAACAGCACCGCCAGCATGAAGTAGAAATACTCGGTCTCGAGCGGCACATAGGCGTGGAGAACGTTTCCAAGTCCGAAGATGACCCAGACGGATATGAAGGTCGACAACAGTGCGGCTGCAACGATGAGCGCGCGGACGAAGGTCGGCAGGTCACGGTAGCGGGCTTCGGTGACGGCATCGGCGGCGGCTTCACCAGCCGAGACGTCTATGGCAGGCGTCTTTTGCTCGGTCATGTGGGATGTTCGCTGGATGGGGTTGAGGCATGATTGCCGACAGCTACAGGCATCGGGTACATGAGCCGAGGACCGCCGGATTGGCGGCGGCCCTCAACTGTAGATGATGCGCCGTTTGAACGGCTGTTCTTGCCTCAGCGGAAGACGGGATCCATGCCCACCTTTTCCAGTGCTGCGGCACGAGCCTTCATCCACTCTTCCGAGAACGTGGCCTTGCCGACCTTCTTCTTGAGGAATTCCGCCCAGGCCGCGTGCAGCACCTTGCCACGCTCCAGCAGCTTCGCGTTGTGGGCTTCCGCCTCGGCGGTCCACACGCCCTTTTCCTTGTAGTACTTGATGGCGCCCGGATGATACGGGAACACGAAGCTGAAGCTCTGGTTGGAGAGCTGGTAGCCATCCATGCCCGGGCCGTTGTCCTTGTAGGACTCGTAGTCCTCCATCACCGCCTTGGTCAGGCCATAGGCGAGGTCTTCGGAAGCGTCCTTCGTGGTCACGAACAACGGATAGGGGAAGGTCGCACCCTCATAGGTGCCTTCTGTCCGGTCCCCGGAGATCTTTGCGCCTTTGGTGTACTGCTCGACCGTCTTCTTCTGCCACCAGGGCGCAATGGCATGGGCGCGCTTCCAGCCTTCCGCATCCGCGTGCGGCACCGGCGGGAAGTAGAGGCCACGCGGTGAGGCTGCGAGCTGGCCGTAAGCGCTGGAGATCGTGCTGCCCCAGGCCGAATCCGCCTGCCCGTTGATGACGGCGTCGATCGACTGCTTCCAGCCCGGCACCTCGATTTTCTGGACGTCGTTCCAGGTCAGGCCGCCAAAGGCCAGCGCAGCGGTCATGTTGATGTTGAGCGCCGGTGCGCCCTTGACCCAGGTGACACGCTTGCCTTTCAGATCGGACAGCGATTTGACGCCGACGTCCGCGGCCACCATCGCCTGCTGGCCGTTCCTGCCGATGTTGTTGAAGAGATTGTAGAGCTCAGCCGGTCCCCAGGCCCGCTCGGCGAACATCAACGCGCCTTCCTGGTTGAAGTACGAGGCGATGCCGCACGCGCAGATCTGGGCCTGCTTCGCCTTCAACGGCGCCATGCGCGACACGTCGTTCTTGCCGGGAATGATCCGCAGATCGACATTGTATTTGTTCTTCAGCATCTGGCCGAGCCCGACCGACTGGGCGTAGCCCGAAGACGTCGTCCCGTAGGCTGTCCATGCGATGTTCGAGGGCAGTTTCACGTCTGCCGCGAGCGCAGCTCCCGGAACAACGAGCAGCGCAGCAGGCAGCAGGCGCAATGCCCGCCGAAAATGATTTCGCATACTTCAATTCCTCCCATTGGGGGCGCACAGGCTCCCCCTTCTTTTTGAGCGCCGCCCGAGCATTCATGACGTCGCTCTCACAGCGCCCGCAGTGTTCAACCCACATAACCTTTTGTCAATGTTTCAGGCGGATCGAACAGTGGTTGATTTTGGGAGGAGGGCATTGGTGCGGTCGGGCAGTTTGGTGCTGCCCGTGTGAGCGAATTGCACTGCGAACCGGCTCAGCGACCCTTCACGTCCCAGAAATCGCCGCGGAAATAAAGGAGCGGCTGGGCGTCTTCCCGGAACCGGCCCTCCTTGACGCGGCCAATGAAGACCGAGTGCGTCTCGAACTGATGCTCTTCTGCAAGCTCACAATCGAGGGTCGCGAGTGAGGCCTTCAAGGCGGGCGCGCCGGTCGCCAGTGTTTCCCAGACGTCGTCCTCGAAACGCGCCTCGCCCTCGACGATCTTGGTCGAGAAGCGTTTGGCGAGGTCATGGTGCTCCTGCGCCAGAAGATTGACGGCGAAGCACTTGAAGGACTTGATCGGCGCGTGCGCGCTGGCGTTCCGGTTGACGCAGATCAGGATGGTCGGCGGCGTATCTGAAAGCGAGCACATGGCGGTGGCGGTCAGGCCGGTTCGGTCGCCCGGTTCACCCACCGTGATGATGGTGACGGCGCCAGCCTGATGTCGCATCAGGTTCTTGAATTTCGTGCTGTCCATGGAATGGCCTCCCGAAGGCATAGGTCACCCAATGCTGCCCTGGGTGCCGTGGTGATCGCTTCTGCGGCTGACGCTGGCGTCCTGCTTTCGAGGCTCGCCAGCATATGCCGCCCTGCTTGTTGGCGAACCCCGGAATCCCAAAGAGCACTAGAAACAATAACTTGCTAGTGCGGTTTGGATCGGGAAATTCGCTATGTGGATACCGCCGATGACGGCGAATTTCCGATCACCACCCTAGCGCCTGATCGGTGCCGATGGAAGGGACGTGAAAGCGCCAGTCGTGGTGACTCGGCAGAGCAGGCGGCGGGCACCGTCATGGCTCCCGCCGCTGAACCAGCGCGTGGCCGGCGATCGCGATGGCGCGCGGCCTCAGGCGTGAGGTTTCCAGTCGCCGATCCGGGCCTTGGGCAGGCCGAGGTTGTCGCGCAGGGTCGGGCCCTTGTAGTCCTTCTGGTGCAGGCCGCGCTTCTGCAACTCGGGTACTACCAGCCTGACGAAATCCTCGTAGCTGCCCGGCAGGTGCGTTGCGGCGATCACGAAGCCGTCGCAGCAGGTGTTGAACCATTCCTCCAGGCCGTCGGCGATTTCCTTGGGCGTGCCGACAAAGCGCGGGAACTCGCGCACGGTGCCCCGGCTCGAGAATTCGACGAAGTCGCGGATCGTCGGGGTTTCCTTGCCCGACATCTGCACCACGCGGTCGACAATCCCCCTGAGACCGGAGATGTTCGCCAGTTCGTCAGCCGTGAAGGAGGAATCCATCGGCTTCGAATAGAAGTCGAAGTTGAGGGCTTCCGACAGCAGCTCCAGGCTGTCCACCGGCTTGGCCAGCTTGTCGATCAGCGCCATCTTGTCTTCGGCCATGGATCTGGTCTCGCCCGGCACCACGTAGATGGCAGGCGCGACGGCGACGCTGTCGGGATCGCGGCCGCAATCGGCGACCATCTTCTTGAAGTTGGTGTAGGTCTTCTTGCCGATTTCGAGGTTCGGCAGCACCCAGAACACCAACTCGCCCCAGCGCGCCGAGAAGGCCTGCCCGCGGCCCGACTGGCCGGCCTGGATGACCACCGGACGCCCTTGCGCCGAACGCGGCACCGTGAAAGGCCCCTTGGAGCGGAAATACTTGCCCTTGTGGTCGAGCCGGTGGACCTTTTCCGGATGGGCGAACAGGCCCGCGTCCTTGTCGACGACGATGGCCCCTTCTTCCCAGCTGTCCCAGTGGCCGAGCACCACTTCCATGAACTCGTCGGCCACGTCGTAGCGCTGGTCGTGGGCCATGTGGCTTTCGGCGCCCATGTTGTGGGCTTCCGAATTGTTGAGCGAGGTCACGACGTTCCATGCCGCGCGGCCGTTGGTCATGAGATCCAGCGTCGCCATCACGCGCGCGACGTGGAAGGGCTGGTAGTAGGTGGTCGAATAGGTCGAGCCAAGACCCAGATTGCGGGTCGCCATGCCCATGCACGCGAGCAGCGTCACCGGGTCCATCTTGACGACGCGGGCGCCGTTGGCGACGGCTTCCCTGTGGTCGTTGCCAAGGATGTCCGGCATCGCCAGGCGGTCGTCGAAGAAGCACAGATGGAACTTGCCGTGCTCGAGCGTGCGCGCGATGCGGCAGAAGTATTCCGGCCCCAGAAAGTCGGAAACGCTTTCCGGATGCCGCCATGAACCGATGTAGTTGGAGCAGTTCTGGGCTTGCATGAAGCCGATCAGCGTCATTTCACGTTTTTTTGCCATCGTGGGGTTTCCTCGGGAGCCTGACTTGGGTGGGCGGGATGTTCAGAGTGTAGCCGATTAAAATTTGTCCGGACAATTCTTTAGTGCTTTTCCAGCCCGCCGTCACCTGGTGCCCGCTGCCTGCGCGGAAAGGTGGCACTGGTAAAGGGAGGCCTTGAGGTCGCCGAGGCCCATCGACCGGAACCCCGGTCGCAAGCCGTCGGACCACGAAAATCAGCCAGTTGTGGCCCCGCGCAGCCATGGATGTCGCCGCTGGCCTTGCCAGGGCTGCCGAATGACGGCTAGGGAGTGGAGCGGTATCCTATTGTCCTGTTCCACTCCAGCGACCGGCCTTTGAAATGCAACTGTCACCTGAACTGCTGATCGAGCTCTTCTCCGAAGAGATTCCTGCGCGCATGCAGGAGAAGGCAGCGGAAGACCTGAAGCGGCTCGTGACCGGCGGTCTGGCCGCGCGCGGCCTCACGGGTGGCAAGGCGATGGCCTTTGCAACGCCGCGCCGCCTGTCGCTGGTTGTCGAGAATGTTCCAGCGATGTCACCGGCCATTTCGGAGGAGCGCAAGGGCCCGCGTGTCGGTGCGCCGGAAAAGGCGCTCGAAGGCTTCCTGAAAAGCGCCGGGCTGGCCAGTATCGACCAGGCCGCGGTCGTCGAGGATGCCAAGCGCGGCAACTACTACGTGGCGCGCATAGAGAAGCCGGGGCAGCCGGCCGGGGTGATCATCGCGGATGTGCTGTCGGAAGCGCTCGCGAAGTTTCCATGGCCGAAATCCCAGCGCTGGGGCGACGGCACGTTCCAGTGGGTCCGCCCGCTGCACTCCATCATCTGCCTGCACGCCGGCGAGGTGGTCCATGTCGAGGTTGGCGGCATTGCCAGCGGCAACACCACACGCGGCCACCGCTTCCATGGCGACAAGCCCTTCGCCGTCAGCAGCTTCGAGGACTACGGCACCCGTCTGGCGGCGGCCAAGGTGCTGCTGCCAGCCTCCGAGCGCGCGGAGATGATCCGCGAGCAGGCCGAGGCGCTGGCCGCCAAGGCCGGGCTTGAACTGGTCGAGGACGAGGCGCTGCTGGCCGAGAACGCAGGCCTCACCGAGTGGCCGACGGTATTGATGGGCACCTTCGACGAGGAGTTCCTGGAAGTTCCGGGGGAATGCCTGACCACCTCGATGAAGAACCATCAGAAGTGCTTCTCCCTGCGCGATCCGAAAACGGACAAGCTCGCCAACCGCTTCCTGCTGGTCTCGAACCTGCAGGCGGCCGACGGCGGCAGCGAGATCATCAAGGGCAACGAGAAGGTCATTCGTGCCCGCCTTTCCGATGCCCGCTTCTTCTGGACCCAGGACCTCAGGAGGAAGCTTGAACCCATGCGCCAGGAACTGGCGTCGATCACCTTCCACGAGAAACTTGGCACCCAGGCCGAGCGCGTCGATCGCATTACCGAGCTGGCCCGCCAGATCGCTGGCAGCGTCGATGCCGAGCCGGATCTCGCCGGCCGCGCAGCGCAACTGTGCAAGGCCGATCTCGTCTCCGGCATGGTCGGCGAGTTTCCCGAGCTGCAGGGCCTGATGGGCCGCTACTATGCGCTCGCGGAGAACATGAACCCCCGGATCGCCGCCGCCCTGGAAGAGCACTACAAGCCGCGCGGTGCCGCCGATGACGTGCCGGACGCCCCCGTCTCGATTGCCGTTGCCCTGGCCGACAAGCTCGACACGCTGGTGGGCTTCTGGGCCATCGGCGAGAAGCCGACAGGGTCGGGCGATCCCTACCAGCTCCGCCGCGCCGCGCTGGGTGTCATCCGGATTGTCCTCGACAACGACCTGCGCGTGCCGCTGCAGCCCCTGATCTCGGCGCACGCACGGCGGATCGGATTGGCCATGCTGCAGGGTGCGCGGGAAGAGCTTGACGCCAAGGAAATCGAGAAGCTCGAGCGCGCGACCACCGATCTCATCTCGTTCTTCGCCGACCGCCTGAAAGTGCACCTGCGCGATCAGGGCGCGCGTCACGACCTGATCGACGCCGTGTTCGCGCTGGGCGGCCAGGAC
>JBKDZY010000053.1:0-1574 GCA_047971765.1 Hyphomicrobiaceae bacterium
CTCGCCTTTGCTGTTCACGGGTTTACAACCTCGGGCATCGTGCTGGGCTTTCTCGCCCTGGTGGCCGTGCTCAAGAACCAGCCGGTCATGGCCTTCATGTGGCTTGGCATTGCCCTGTTCGTGGATGGCATAGACGGCACATTGGCGCGCAAGGCGCGGGTTCTCGAATATACGCCCAATGTCGATGGCCGCACGCTCGATAACGTCATCGACTTCTTCACCTATGTGGCCGTGCCGGCGCTGATGATCTACTGGTTCAACATGACGCCCGTCGAAGGCTGGTATTTTTCGCCGCAGACGTGGAGTCTCATCTCGGCAGCAACGGTGATGGCGGTTTCCTGCTACACCTTTGCCAATGTCGGCATGAAATCGGATGATTATTATTTCGTCGGCTTTCCGGCCTTGTGGAACATCGTCGTTCTCTATTTCTTCGTGCTCGACACAGGCCCCATGACCAATTTCGTGACCGTGGTGCTGTTGTCGATCCTGACCTTCATTCCCATCAAGTTCGTGCATCCGCTGCGTGTGACCGACTGGCGCAATGTCACCATTCCCATGACGGTGCTGTGGGCGGCGCTGTCGCTCAGCCTCGTCCTGTCGGTCAAGAACCGCGAGGCCTGGGGCAATGTGGAGCGGATCGAACTGGGTGTCTGGGTGCTCGCATCCATCTATTTCGCCTCGATTTCCCTGTGGCGGAGCTTTTTCAAGAAACCCGCCGAGGAAGAGGAATAGAGTCAGGAGCATTCGCTACTGTAAGGCAAGCCTCTCCATGGCCGGGAGATTACCGTCTGTCTTGACATTTCCGGCCACCGCCCGCAAATAGCCGCGACGCACCGGTGGCGATATTGCCACCGTTGACCCTGTGGCGGGGTAGCTCAGTTGGTTAGAGCACGGGAATCATAATCCTGGGGTCGGGGGTTCAACTCCCTCTCCCGCTACCACTTCTCTCATGTCCATACCGGCGGCACAGGGCGGTTCTGCTTTTCGTCAGGACCCCCCCTCCAACTTATTGAAGCGGCACGAATTCCCTTCGGACGGTGTGCCCCCGCGGTGGACAAGTGTGCGGGATTGTCTCATCATTCCGGTCTGGGAGAGACAGACATGGCGCATCTGAGCATTCGTATCGATTTCGGCCCGGAGCTGCGGGTTGGTCCGGGCAAGATCACGCTGCTGGAGCAGATTGCGGCTCTGGGTTCCATTTCGGCAGGCGGCCGGGCCATGGAAATGTCATATCGCCGGGCCTGGGAACTGGTCGAGGATTTGAACAAGACCTTCGGCCAGCCTATCGTCATATCGAAAACCGGGGGGCGCAAGGGCGGCGGTGCCGAGTTGACACCTCTGGGGTTGAGCCTGGTTTCACGCTATCGCGCCATGGAGCGGGCTGCCGCGACGGCGGCGGCACAGCATCTCGAACAACTGGAAAAGGAACTGGCGGTGAGCGCTGCGGTGCGCCCACCCGCTAGCGATTAAGATGCAAGACCTTCCTGCTTCAGGGTTTTCTGAACCGCGGGGCGGGAGGCCACACGCGCGAGGAAGGCGCTGATATTGGCATGGGGCTTGAGGTCCACGCCGGT
>JBKDZY010000054.1:0-3428 GCA_047971765.1 Hyphomicrobiaceae bacterium
TATCCGCCGCCACTGGTCCCGCGGTCGCGCCGGATCGAGGTTAGAGAGCGCATCCGGTATGATGGATCGGTCGAGGCGCCGCTCGACGAGGCCGCCGTCGCCGAGGCAGCCGACCGATTCAAGGAGATGGGCGTCGACGCGGTGGCCGTGTGCTTCCTCCATGCCTACGCCAACCCTGCGCACGAGCAACGCGCCGTCGAAATCCTGGAAAAGGCCGCGCCGGACTTGTTCGTGTCGGCTTCGTCATCCGTCTTCCAGAACATGCGCGAGTTCGAGCGCTGGACCACGACCACGGTCAACGCCTTCACCGGGCCGATGTTCGACCGCTACGTCGCCAAGCTGGAAGCCGGGTTGAGCGAGCGCGGCTTCCGGGGACGGCTCTACATCATGAGTTCATCGGGCGGCATGTTGACGACGGTAACGGCGCGCAGGTTCCCGGTGCGGGCACTGGAGTCGGGTCCTGCTGCCGGGGCGCTGATGAGTGCCGCTCATGGGCGGGCCCTGCAGCTCGAGAACCTGTTGTCGTTCGACATGGGGGGGACGACCGCCAAGGGCGCACTGGTGCGTGGTGGCGAACCGATCAAGAAATACGAGATGGAAGTGGCGCGGGCCTACGAGTTCCGGCGCGGCAGCGGCAGCCCTGTCCGCATTCCGGTCATCGACATGATCGAGATCGGCGCGGGCGGCGGCTCCATTGCCGGTGTGGACGAGCGTGGCCTGCTGAAGGTCGGACCTGAAAGCGCGGGTGCGATGCCCGGCCCGGCCTGCTACGCCCAGGGCGGCACCCGCCCAACCCTGACGGATGCCAACCTGCTGCTCGGCTCTCTCGATCCGAAATTCTTCCTTGGGGGCAAGATGAGCCTCGACAAGGGCGCCGCGGAGAAAGCCATTGCCGATGGCGTTGCGCAGAAGCTCGGTGTCGACACGTTGCGGGCCGCCTATGGCATTCACGACATCATCAGCGAGGACGTGGCCCGTGCCTTCCGCATCCATGCCTCGGAGCGCGCCTTCGACTACCGCTCGTCGAGCATGGTTGCGTTTGGTGGCTCAGGGCCGTTGCACGCGCTGAGCGTTGCGCGGAAGCTCAAGATTCCGCGCGTGGTGTTTCCGGTGGCCGCTGGCGTCATGTCGGCGCTCGGGCTGCTCGAAAGTCCGCTTGCCTTCGAGGTGGCGCGATCCTGGCGGGTCCATGTCGCGGACCTAAACGCCCAATCCTTCGCCGATTTCTTCCGTGAACTCGAAGCCGATGCCGCGCGTGTGCTGATCGACGCCGGGGTGGCGGAGCGCGATATCCGGCTCGTCCGGCGGCTCGACATGCGCTACCAGGGGCAGGGTCACGAGATCGAGGTGGCGCTGCCGCACGCGCGCGAGGCGTCGGACCTGTTCGAGAGCATCGTGGATCAGTTCGGCACCGCCTACGCCCGTATCTACACATTGCGCCTCGATGAACCCGCCGAGATCATCAACTGGAAAGTGGAAGCAGTTGCGCCCGCCCATGGCCTGGGTTCGACCTATGCCTTGAGCGGGGTCGAAACGCCCGAGACGGCGCGCAAGGGCACCCGCCAAGTCTATCACCCTATTGAGCGGAAACTCACCGACTGGGCGGTCTATGACCGCTATGCGTTGAAGCCGGGCATGACAGTCGATGGACCGTGCCTGATCGAGGAACGCGAGTCGACCTGCGTTGTCGGTCCGCAGGACCGGGTGACGGTCGATGAACGCCTCAACCTGGTGGCCGAGCTGACCTTCTGACCAGAGGTGGTTCTGCTCTGATTTCAGCGGCCCCCGCTCGCTCATTCGCCGCGCACACGCCGGGCCGCGGTCGCTGGCTGGGCGAAAGGCAACAAAAGCGCCTGCCGGAAACCGGGAGGCGCTTTTCAATTTGTCTGGCTCGTGCCCGCGCAGTCCGCCGCGGGCCTCTTGGTCTCTTGCGCTACTCGGCTGCTTCGCGTGCTCCCTCGGCGGCGACACGCTGGTCAATGCGCTGCTCGATGACGGAGCGGAAGTTGCGCAGGAAGCCCTGGATCGGCCAAACCGCGCCCTCGCCAAAGGCGCAGATGGTGTGGCCTTCCACCTGCTTGGTGACCGAGAACAGCAGGTCAATCTCGCTCTTGTCCGCCTGCCCCTTGGCCATGCGCTCCATGAGGCGCCAGATCCAGGCGACCCCTTCGCGGCACGGTGTGCACTGGCCGCAGCTCTCGTGCTTGTAGAAATGAGCAATCCGCGCGAACGCCCGGATAATGTCGGTGGACTTGTCCATGACGATGACGGCCGCCGTTCCCATTCCGGACTTCAGGGCCTGCAGGGAATCGAAGTCCATCAGCAGTTCCTGGCAATCGGTTTCCGCGATGCAGGGCATGGACGAGCCGCCGGGAATGACGGCCATCAGGTTGTCCCAACCGCCCCTCACGCCGCCCGCGTGCTTCTCGATCAGCTCGCGCAGCGGGATGGACATCGCTTCCTCGACCACGCAAGGCTTGTTCACATGGCCGGAAATCTGGAACAGCTTGGTGCCGGTGTTGTTCGGACGGCCAAAGCCTGCGAACCAGGCAGAACCGCGCCGCAGGATCGTTGGCGTCACCGCGATCGACTCGACGTTGTTGACGGTGGTTGGTGAGCCGTAGAGGCCGGTGTTGGCCGGGAACGGTGGCTTCAGGCGCGGCTGCCCTTTCTTGCCTTCCAGGCTTTCGAGCAGCGCTGTTTCCTCGCCGCAGATGTAGGCCCCGGCGCCGTGATGGACAACGAGGTCGAAATCCCAGCCATGGACGTTGTTCTTGCCGATCAGCTTGGCCTCGTAGGCTTCCTTGACGGCGGCTTCCAGGTGCTCGCGCTCGCGGATGAACTCGCCGCGCACGTAGATGAAGCACTTGTGGGCGCGCATGGCAAAGGACGCGACGAGGCAGCCCTCGATCAGTACATGAGGGTCATGCCGCATGATTTCCCGGTCCTTGCAGGACCCGGGCTCGGATTCGTCGGCGTTGACCACAAGGTAGGACGGACGCGGGTCATTCTTGGGCATGAACGACCACTTGAGGCCGGTCGGGAACCCGGCGCCGCCGCGTCCCCTCAGGCCAGAGCGCTTGATCTCGTCGATGATGGCATCATGCCCCATCTCGAGCAGCAGTTTGGTGCCGTCCCAGGTTCCACGCTTCTTTGCGCCTGCGAGCCGCCAGTCATGGAACCCATAGATGTTGGTGAAGATGCGGTCCTTGTCAGCAAGCATCTCTGTCTTCCGTCGGCTGCCCGGGCAAAATCGGGAATTTTCTGAGGAGCAGGCCCGTAACCAGGGTCTGCAGGGAAACAAGAGCAATTACATAAAACACAAGTTCGCGCTCGCTCAAGTCGTTATCAAGCAGAAAGAGGTAAATCACCGACGGCAGGATGACGAACAGTACGACGGCGAGGTCACAGAGAACGAACAGCAGGAT
>JBKDZY010000055.1:0-8774 GCA_047971765.1 Hyphomicrobiaceae bacterium
AATGCGGCGGGGTCTCGGACATTTTCAGGATGGGACCAAGATGGCGCAGGGGGCCGGATCTGGGCTGGGTCTCGATGCGGATCGCGTCGAGTTCCTGTGGAGACAGTTCCAGGTTGTCGCCTGGATAGGCCACCTTGCCCTGGCGATGGATGAACATGCCGGACTGGCAGAGCGAGACGCGGACCAGGTAGCTGCCGCCTTCGGTTGCGCGGCGGGCCAGCGCGAGCAGCACGCCATAGGCCCCAAGATAGCCGGTAGTGTAGTCGCAGGCCGCTGCCGGGAGCAGATGGGGGCGCTCCGGGTTGTTGTCATGGCAGATGCCGGTCATGGTCTGGGCAACCTGTTCCCAGCCGCCGCGATGGCTGAACGGGCCATCGGCGCCGTAGCAACTGATGGATGTGGTGATGATGCCGGGTTTCAGCCTGGCCAGTTCCTCCGGGCCGAAGCCCAGCTTCTGCATGATGCCCGGGCGATAGCCCTGCGAGAAGACATCGGCATCCTTGATCAGTTCCTTTAGGCGGGCCGCCTCTTCCGGTTTCTTGAGGTCGAGGAAACAACTGCGCTTGCCGTGGCTGGTGTCAATGACGTGCTCGGGGATCTGCGGCACGTTTTTCGCCGCGATCATGAGCACTTCGGCGCCATGTTCCGCCAGCGTGCGGGCGCAGACAGGGCCGGCGAGGATGCGGGTCAGATCGAGCACGCGGACGCCTTCCAGTGGCCGGGCGCCGCCCTTGCCGTCGCCCTTTGAAGGTTTGTCTGATGACAGGGGGGCGAATGGCACCGGGGCGCTGTCGCCGATCCTGATCACCTCGACGATGGGCTTCCCGGCCAGCACCTTCCCATGCTCGCTCGCCAGCCATTCGTCGTTGGAGCGGACCATGCCACCACAGACGCGGTGCTCGTCGATCGCCTGTTCCAGGTCCAGGGCGTTCCATTTCGCCACGGCCTTGGCAACCGAGTCCGGGTTGGGCTCGCATTGCAGCAGATCGAGCATGCGCTCCTTCAGGTTCGGCAGTCCGAAGTGGGGCAGGACAAACCGGCCATCCTTTGTCGGCCAGGGCTGGGTCATGCGCCGCATGGCCTCGTGGTTCTCGCTCACCACATCCCGGAAAACGCCCTTTTCGTCAGGCCGTTGCAGATAGCCGCTGCTGCGCAGGCCAGCCGCTGCCTGGCGGGTGGAGAGGCTGACGTTCTGGCGCCGGCCGGTGCGCATCTCCCAGATGTCGTTGACAGCGACGCCAACGCCGCCGAGCACGGCCGCCACCGTGTCGCCGATGCGGAACCGGGTGGACAGGATCGGATCCTGCCCGCTGATCTCCACTTCACCCTTGGTCGGCATGCCCTTGCCGCGGGCTGCCATCACCTCTTCGAATGCCGTTGCCATTCTGCGTTCCTCCACTTGTTGTCTGGCATGATGCCTGGGAGGGCGCGTCTGGTCCAGCGGGGCGTGTCAGCGCCGGGCTGCCTGCATGAGGGTCATCAGCTCATGCAGATCGGCTACGAGAAGGCCCGGTTTCACCGCGTCGAGTGTGGGAATAGGGAGGCCGGTTTCGACCAGCGTCGATGTCAGGCCGGCCGCGTTGGCGCCGGTGATGTCGGTTTCGAGGTTGTCGCCGATCATCATGACCTCCCCGGCGGTCAGTCCGATGCGCTCCAGGCCCAGGGTGAAGATGGCAGGGTTCGGTTTGCCGGCAACGCAGGCCTTCACGCCACCCGCCGACTCGAGGAAAGCCTGGACTGCTCCGGCTTCGGCCATGGGACCGTCGGGGGTCGGGTGGGTGTGGTCTGGGTTGGTGACGACGAGTTGCGCCCCGCGTGCGATGTGCCGGGCGGCTGCGATCAGCGTCTCCATGGGCAGGTGTTCGTCGATCCCCGCGACGACGAAATCCGGTGTGCCGTCCAGCTTCATGCCCGCGGCCACAAGTTCCTCTTTCAGTGCCTCGGGGCCGGCAACGAAGACCGTGGCGCCGGGGCTGCGCCGGGCCAGGTGCCGGGCTGCGGCATGACCCGATGTGACGATGCGGTTCGCCGGAAAATCGAACCCCATGGCCTTGAGCTTGGCAGCATATCCATCGGCGGTGCGCCGGGCGTTGTTGGTGATGGCTGCAAAGGGGATGCCCTCAGTCCGGGCCCATTGCAGGAATTCGCGGGCGCCTGGAATGGGCTGGTCGCCGCGATAGAGGACGCCATCGCAATCGAGGAGCAGCCCCTTGATACGGCCGAGGTCCGCCGACTGCTGCAGCGCCCTTCTGGCGTGCCGGAACGGCCGCAAGGGCGGGGGCCAGCGGTTCTCCGGCGGAGTGACGGGCACTATCATCTCGATCGGATCGCGGCCATAGGTCTGCCAGTGGATCTTATCGCCGATCTCGAGTGTTGCCCAGGCGCCTGCGGCCTTGCCGTTGGTGGTGAAGCTTTCCGTCAGCGACTGCACGGTGATGTGGGGAATGGCGTTGACCCGGTTCAGGGAGTTCCAATGGACGTGGCCGGCGATGCACGCCACGACCTTGCCCGATGCCTCGATGATGTCGCGTGCGGCCTGGGCATTGGGATAGGCGGCGTGCTCCGGGTTGTTGGCAAACCAGTAGTTGCTCGTCATCGAGCCGTTGCCGAGGGGGACATGCGAAAACATGATGGTCGGCAGACGGGTTGCTGCAAGATCCTGTTCCAGCCATTCCAGATCCGACGGACGGATGCGGAAGGGATCGGGATACGGGATGAACGTGTCGGCCTGCCAGAACACGAGGTGCCATCCCTTGATGTCGCGGGACTGGTGAGCGGTTGACAGCCCGAGGGCATCGGCATTGTCCTCCGGTGTCAGGAAGGCGGAATCGTGATTGCCCGCCAGGTGGGCGCGCGGCGTGTTGAGATGCTTGAAGCGGTCTGCCACATCGGCGAGCAGGCTGCGGTCCGTCTCGCGGTCGAGGTCGGAGATCCGGTCGCCCAGGTCGACGACGATGTCGGCGCCCCAGTCAGAGGCAAAATGCAGGAAATCATCGAGCAGAGACAAGGCCGACGAGCCGCGCTTGGTGAGCTTGTCTTCGCCGTGGTGGATGTCGGCGACGAGTGCGATCCTGATCGGTTCTGTCATGTCAGTGCAGAGCCCAGTTCCTGGATTTCAAGGTTTGGAATGAACGGTTCGGAGCTGGCCGAGCCACGTGGCGACAACGTCCACCGCGCCAAAGTCATCCAGATCGACGTGGCCGCCCTCAGGAAACAGCGCCAGCTTCCTGGGCTCGTTGGCCAGGGCAAAAAGCGTCTTGCCCATGCGAACCGGAATGATGGTGTCGCGTTCGCCGTGCAGGATCAAGACTGGCGCGTGGACCCTGCCGATGTAACGGTTGCTTTCGTAGCGGTCGAGAAGGAGGGGGCGGACGGGCAGATACGGATAGGCAAGCGCTGCGACATCGACGATGGAGGTGTAGGGCGCATCCAGGACGACAGCGCCGACCGGTTCGCTCGCGGCCAGCTGGACGGCGACGCCGGAGCCAAGCGACTCCCCATAGACGACAATGTTGGATGCGGGGATGCCCTCGGCGCGCAGGTGCTCATAGGCGAGTCTGGCATCGGCCACGTTGTGGGCTTCCGTCGGGTGGCCGGTACTGCCGCTGTAGCCGCGCCAACTCATCATCAGCAGGCCATAGCCCCGTTGCTGGTAGCGGCGGAACCGGTCGGCTCGGCCGGCGAGGTTTCCGGCGTTGCCGTGGAGATAGAGGATGGTGGGGAAACCTTCGGCAGCCGGGGTTCGCCAGGCGAGGAGGCGGGCGCCGTCGGGGGCCTGAAGGATGAGTTCCTTGACGTTCGCGAGGCCTACTCTTTCGGGCGAGACGCGTGTGGAGTCGGGCACATACATCAGGCGGCGCTGGCCGAGCCAGGCGGCGGTCGCGACCGCGACATAGAGCAGGACCATCATGCCGGCGATTTTGGCGAGCATCGGCATCCAGTCGGTCATTGGCATTCCTGTTCGCGCGGTGAAAATCGAGGCTCGTGTCTATAGCCCGCATCGGCTTTCGATGCTTGCAAATCTTCGATGAGTTCGAAGCCTCTACGGTGATGCTCATGCCGCGGCAAATTGGCAGCAATGCCGAGGCCGAGGGCCGGCAAAAGCTAGCTCTTGCGCCAGGACTTGTGCGTCCTGAAGACCATTTGTGCCCCGAGGATGACGATGGCGAGCCTTGCCAGATGATGCAGGGCCACATAGGCCACGTCGAGGCCCAGGACATAGGCCAGCAGATTGAGCTCGGTCTGGCCGCCCGGTGCATAGGCGAGCATGACGGAGATGGGATCGAACCCGGTCAGCCTGGAAACTTCCGACGCGATGGCCGTGGTGAGGACAACCAGGACCAGGGCATAGGCGATGCCCCAGGTCATGGTGTTCATGAATTCCCGGAACCGAAGGCCGCGGAACTGGCATCCGAGCATGGTTCCCACGCAGATCTGCGCGGTGACCAGGACTTCGGCAGGCATTTTGGCCGCAGTCAGGCCAAGGGCGTGGACGGTGCCGCTGGCGAGCATCGGCCCGACGATCGGAGCGCCTGCGAGACCGAGCCGGCGGGCGATCCACCAGCCGCCCCAGCCCAGGGCGATCATCAGCACGGCGTCGGCGGGATAGATGTCGGCGAGATGCGCCCGGTTGGCGAATGAAGTCGCGATCTGGAACCCTTCGTGCCATTGAAGCCACAGCGGCAGCGAGAACACGATCACCAGGATGCGCGAGGCCTGGATCAGGATGACGGCGCGCACGTTGGCGCCGGCATCCTCGGCCATGATGGTCATGTCGTTGAGGCCGCCGGGCACGGCAGAGAAGAAGGCGGTCGGGCGATCGAACCTGCCGATGCGTTCGTAGAAGACCATGCCGATGCCGATGACCATCAGCATGTAGGGGATCATGATGAGGAGGCTGCCGACCATACCGTCCAGACGCGCGAAAAGCGCGGGCGTGTAGGCCGAGCCGACGGCGACCCCGAGAACGGCGCGCATGGGAACCGAGAGGAAGCTCGGACGGCGCACATCGACGTTGGCGACGGACGCGATCAGGCAGGCGGTCAGCGCGCCGAGGAACCAGGGCAGGGGGAGACGCAGGTTATAGAACACGGTTGCCCCGATGGCGCCAATCATCAGGGCCAGGAGATAGCCGCGCCACGGCATGGGAACGAGATCGCTGAATTTGACCTTGCGGAAGTGCGGGGATGGCGGTGTCAAATTCTCATGGTCTCCATTCTGCCGCGTTGCAATCCTCGCGCACGTCACGATGCCTGCCCGACCTGATCACAGCATTGCTCCGATGATCGCGCCGGACAACATCGTGCTCATGACTCCGACCAGGACGGCCCGGGGGCCGAGCCGCACGATGTCGGGTTGGCGCCTGGGCGCCATGGACGAGAGCCCGCCGACCATGATGCCGAGTGATCCAAGGTTGGCGAAGCCGCACAGTGCGTAGGTGAGGATGAGACGTGTTCTTGGTGAGAAGGTTTCCGGTCCGGCGTGTGCGAGGTCAAGATAGGCGACGAGTTCGTTGAGCACCACTTTTTTGGCAAGGAGCGCGCCGGCTGCAGCGCACTCCGTCCAGGGAATGCCGATGATGAAGGCGAAGGGGGCGGCCACCCATCCGAGCACCTTCTCGATCGTGAGCGAGAGGCCCAACGGTCCGGTGGCGGTGCCGATCATGATGTTGACGAAGGCCACCAGAGCAGTCGCCACGACCAGCATGGCGGTCACCGCGACCAGCAGGCGGACACCGTCGCTGGTTCCGGCGACGATGGCGTCCATGCTCGAATGGGGCTGGTCGCCGGGCGGCGCAACCGGTTCGCCGGCGTCCTGGCCGAAGCCGTCGGGATGACTGAGGCGCGCCAGTACGAGGGCTGCCGGCGCGTTCATCAGCGAGGCGGCGAGGACGTGTCCGGCGGCGCCGGGCAGGACGGGTTCGAGACTGGTTGCGTAAAGGGCCATGACGGTGCCGGCGATGGTTGCCATGCCGACGGCCATGGTGGCCAGCAGGGCACCGTCTCCCATGCCTGCCAGGTAGGGGCGGATCAGCAGGGGGGCTTCGACCATGCCAACGAAGATGTTGGCTGCTGCCGATGTTCCGACGGGCCCGCCGACGCCCAGCACCTTCCGGAAGAGAACGGCAAACGCCTGCACGACCTTCTGCAATATCCCCCAGTGATAGAGCAGGCGGGTCAGGGCGCTGATCAACAGCACGAGGGGCAGGCCGCGGAAGGCAAGCAGGAATGTGGCCTCGGGATGCTGGACATCGAAGGGTGGCGGACCGCCGGCCAGATAGCCGAAGGCGAGCTGCATGCCGGCGTCGGTGGCGCGCTGCAGCGCCTGGACAACGCCCGAGGCGACATCGAAAAGCGTGCGGGACTGGGGCACCTTGATGAGAATGAGGGCAATTCCGGCCTGCAACGCCAGGGTGGCCAGCACCATCCGCAGGGCCTGCGCGGGCGGCAGCCGCCGGGAGCTGGCGCAGGACAGCCAGGCCAGAAGCGGAATGGCAAGGATGCCGATCAGGCTTTGCAGGTTCTGGCCCATGATGTCTCCGGTTCTCGATGAGGCTCTACAACGATTCTGCGCACCAACTCACCATTTTCCCCGGGTGGGATTTGACCGCGGCGCTGCTATTCGGCACCGTGCAGGTGCCTGCCGTCCTCTGCGGCTGGTCCGGTGCCGGTGGCGGCAGTGACAGCGGCGTGCTATCGCCTGCGGCCAGCGTTATCGCCCGAATGAACCTGTTCTATCGAGGGAGAAGGTCAAGCCCCATGAACCGCCCAGAGCTCGCCAAGACCGCCGCCAACTATGTGCCTCTGACACCTGTCAGCTTTCTCTCGCGGGCGGCCAGTTTCTTTGCGAACCGGACCGCGGTGATCCATGGCGACATCAGGTATTCATACACGGAGTTCCATGCCAGGGTCCGCAAGCTGGCGCATGCCTTGACCAAGGCCGGCATCAAGCGTGGTGATACGGTGGCCATCCTGGCGCCGAACATCCCGGCCATGCTGGAGGCGCACTATGCTGTGCCGATGCTGGGCGCCATCCTGAATCCGATCAACATCCGTCTCGATGCCGCGGCGATTGCGTTCTGCATCCAGCACGGCGAGGCGCGACTGCTGCTGGCCGACCGGGAGTTCCACGACACGGTTCAGGGGGCGCTGGAGCAGCTTGGCGACAAGCGTCCGATCGTGATCGACATCGCCGACAAGGAAACTGCCGGTGCGCCGCAGATCGGCAGCATCGAATACGAGAGCTTCATTGCCGACGGCGATCCGGAGTTTGCCTATTCGGGTCCGGAGGACGAGTGGGATTCCATCTGCCTGCTCTACACGTCCGGGACGACCGGAAATCCCAAGGGTGCGGTCTACAGTCATCGTGGCGCCTATCTCGGCGCCATGGCCAATGCGCTGACGTTCAAGCTGGACCACGAGAGCCGGTACCTGTGGACGCTGCCGATGTTCCACTGTTCCGGGTGGACCTATACCTGGGCGGTCACGGCAGTCGGGGGAACGCATGTGTGCCTGCGGCGGGTCGAGCCGAAGCGGATCTTCGACCTGTGCGCGGATGTCAATGTCACCCACATGTGCGGGGCGCCGATCGTGCTCAACATGCTGGTGCACGCGCCGGAAGGCGACAAGCGCAAGCTCTCGACCCGGCCGAAGGTGGCGACGGGCGGTGCCGCGCCGCCTGCCATCGTCATCGAGCGCATGGAGAACATGGGCTTCGAGGTGCTGCATCTCTACGGCACCACCGAAAGCTACGGCCCATCCACCTATTGTGCGCATGTAGCGGAGTGGGATACCGAGATCGAGACCAGCGAACGCTATGCGCTGATGGCCCGGCAGGGCGTTCCCGTGGTGACGATCGAGGACATGATCGTTGCCGACCCGGAGCCTTTCGAGCGCGTCCCGCGCGATGCCGAATCGCTCGGCGAGATCATGCTGCGTGGGAACACCCTGATGAAGGGCTATCTCAAGAACGAGGCCGCGACCAACGATGCGTTCGCCCACGGCTACTATCACTCCGGCGATCTGGCGGTGTGGCACGCGGACGGCTATATCGAGGTCAAGGACCGCTCGAAGGACATCATCATCTCGGGTGGCGAGAACATCTCCTCGCTGGAGGTGGAGGAGGTTCTCTACCGGCATCCGGAAATCATGGAAGCGGCCGTGGTGGCGAGGCCGGACGAGAAATGGGGAGAATCTCCCTGCGCGTTCGTCACCCTGAAGCCTGGCGCCAAGCCGACGACGGCTGCAGACGTGATCGCCTATTGCCGGGAGAACATGGCGCACTTCAAGATCCCGCGCACGGTGGTGTTCGGGCCCCTGCCGAAGACATCGACCGGCAAGATCCAGAAATTCGTGCTGCGTGATCAGGCGAAAGCCCTTTAATTCGGAATGACAGGTGTTTCCGATCAGGCCGGCAGGCCGGGTCCAGCGGGGGCGATTGGCATGAGTGTTTCCGTGTTGCTTGCCATTGCAGGCGTGATGGGAGCTGCCGGGGTGATCCTGGCGGCTGCGGGGGCGCACGCGGCGCCGGGCGCCGGACTCGAAAGCGCCGCCTACATGCTGCTCTTTCATGCGGCAGCGGTGCTGGCGGCGGCTGCGCTTGTCGATGGCGGACGGCTCTGGCGGGTGGCGGCCCTGGTGGCGATGGCCGGCAGGCTGGTGGGGGCTGGCTTGTTTGCCGGAGATCTGGCGCTCAGGGCCTTTGCCGGCCATCGCCTGTTTCCGATGGCGGCTCCGACCGGCGGCATGATCCTGATTGCGGCCTGGTTGATGGTG
>JBKDZY010000056.1:0-1665 GCA_047971765.1 Hyphomicrobiaceae bacterium
CAACGGCCGTTCGGCTTTGCCCACTCCAGGTCCCGGGGGTCGGCACAGCGGGGGCATTCGCACGTCCCCGCAGCCATCCCTCACCGGGTCACATCAAGCCAGAAATGGCATGAACAACCACCGGCTTAAGCTGGTGGATTCGCGTTACGGCTGGAAGCCGAATGGGTCCGCCATCCGCGGACCGGCACAACGTCAAATCTTCCGGCAATCTCGCCCTGGTGCTTGTCACCGGGGCCCATTTCACCGCAAACGCCGCGCTTGCGGGACGATGGGGCCGGCAACAAGTGCCGGTATGACATCTGTGGGATCTATGACATCTGTGGAATCGGCAGCGCTTTCAATGCCCGGGCCACTACGCCACGCCAGCCCCATGCCGCCTGACGGCGTGGAGTTTACGGATCCACTATCGGGGACTCTACCTCCTCGTGATAGTGTTGTTTGCGGCACGGTTAAGTCATCCCCTCGTGACATGGGGGCGGAATTTTCGCTATAGCGTTTCAGGTTTGAGTGGAAACGCTCAGGATGCGACCGCGGCTCAGGCAGCAGGCGCCGCCCTCGCGGAGCGCCCAGCCGAAGGCTGATACGGCGCTTGGACGCAAACAAGCCAGACCGATAAGGGCTTTGCCGGACTTGGTCTAGTTTTCCCTCAGTATCCGCAAATGCCGCGGTTGCCGGGCTGTTCTGGCGTCGCGCCGAACCGATCGAATGATGCCGATGACAGACATCGCGACACGTGTCCACAATCACAACTGGAAGATTGATCCCATCGTCCGCTCGGTGATGGACACGGATTTCTACAAGCTGCTCATGGCGCAAACGATCTTTCGACGCCATCGCAATGTTCGCGCCACATTTGGCCTCATCAACCGGTCGGCACATGTTCCCCTGGCCCGCCTCATCGACAAGGGCGCCTTGAAGGAGCAGCTGGATCACATCCGCTCGCTTTCACTCAGCCGGGGCGAATCGACCTGGCTCCGGGGCAACATGTTCTACGGCAAGCGGCAGATGTTCTCGCCGGACTTCATCGCCTGGCTCGAGACCTTCCGCTTTCCCGACTACCACCTGGAGGTCCGTGGCGATCAGTACGAACTGGCCTTCGAGGGGCCATGGATCGAAACCACGATGTGGGAGATCCCTGCCCTGGCCGTCGTGATGGAACTCTATTCCCGCGCGGTGACGCAGGACATGGGCCGGTTCGAGTTGCAGGTCCTCTACGCCCGCGCCATGACCCGGGTATGGGAGAAGATCCAGCGCCTCAAGACGCTCGACAATCTCGGCATTGCAGATTTCGGCACGCGCAGACGCCATAGCTTCCTCTGGCAGGACTGGTGCGTGCAGGCCATGCAGGAAGGTCTCGGCAGCGCGTTCCTCGGAACCTCGAATTGCCTGATCGCCCTGCGTCGCGAGGTCGAGGCCGTCGGCACGAACGCGCACGAACTGCCCATGGTCTATGCGGCACTGGCAAACAATGACAAGGAGCTGGCGCAGGCTCCCTACGATGTTCTTGCCGACTGGCAGAAGGACTACGAGGGCAACCTGCGGGTCATCCTGCCGGATACCTATGGAACGCAAGGGTTCCTGCAGGGTGCACCGGACTGGATCAACCGCTGGACGGGGGTCCGGGTCGATTCAGGCGATCCGGTCGAAGGTGGCGAGATGGCCATC
>JBKDZY010000057.1:0-2317 GCA_047971765.1 Hyphomicrobiaceae bacterium
TGACATGGAAAGTGCCACCATCGCCGCCAACGGCTTCCGTTTCCGGGTGCCCTATGGCACGCTGCTTTGTGTCTCGGACAAGCCGCTGCATGGTGAGCTGAAGCTGCCCGGCATGGCGTCCAAGTTCTACCGGACCCAGGTGGCCAGCCACCTTCAGATCGGAATTCGCGCCATGGAACGCCTGCGAGAGATGCCGCTCGAACGCATCCACAGCCGGAAACTGCGCAGTTTCGAGGAAACAGCCTTCCTCTGATCGGGCCAAAATGCCGCAAAATGCGGGAAAGTTCCAAGGAATCTTACGCTAATCGTTGTGTTGGGACTCCGTATTCCGGTAAATGCACGCGATATGCCCCAACTCTAGTGGGCGGAACGAGGAGACCAGAGATGGCGAACAAACCCCTGACCAAGGCCCAGCTGGTGTCGGCACTGGCCGACAAGATGGGCGCCGATAAGAAGACCGCGAATGCGGCCGTCGATGCGCTGAGCGAGATCATCACCACGGAAGTCGCCGGTGGTGGCGCCGTCACCATCCCGAATGTCGGCAAGATTTCCTGCCGCGCCCGCCCGGCCCGCATGGTCCGCAACCCGGCCACCGGCGAGCAGATCCAGAAGCCCGCCGACAAGGTGGTGAAGATGGCGATCGCCAAGGCGCTGAAGGACAGCGTGAACGACTGATTTTCCGGATCGCGGAGGCGATGCCCTCCGCGTCTGCGTTCAGGGTCGCCGGCGAGGCGGCCCTTTGCGTTTCAGGGCGCGCCCCGGCCGGAGGCCGCGCCGAAGATGCGCGGCTTGTGGTCACGCAGATAGATGCGCAGCCAGGGTGTGAAACGCCGCGGGTGCCGGGCAATCAGCGCGCACAACTCGTCCAGCGGGATCCAGGCGGTCTCCATCACCTCGGCCGGGTCGGGAAGCGGTTCGGGACGGTTTGCGGGCATCGACAGGAACAGGTCGACGACTTCGTGCTCGACCATGCCATCGCCGACTTCGGCACGATACTCGATCCGGTCGCGCCAGGTCAGCGGCAGGCCGACCAGGCCAAGCTCCTCGTCCAGACGGCGGCGGGCACATTCTGTGGCCGCCTCGCCCCAGCGTGGATGCGTACAGCAGGTGTTCGCCCAAAGGCCCGGCGTGTGATACTTGCCCAGCGCCCGGCGCTGGATCAGCAACTCGTCCCCGACCACCACGAAGACCGACACCGCCTTGTGTCTGAGTCCGCTCCGGTGAACCTCGAGTTTGGCAGCAGGCACCAGCCGGCCGTCGACCCAGGCGGGGATCGGATCCTGGAGCGTGGGATCGACGGAAGTCATGCGCAGGCTCGTACAAGGTCAGGAGGGCGCCTTGCTATAGCGACGGCGAGGGCAAAGCGCACGAGCTATTTCGGATACGGCGGGACCGGCAGTGCCGGCCCCGACGGCCTTGGCATTGTCAGCGGAGCAATGTGAGCGCATAATCACGCCGTGGGACGTTTTTCCCTGCGGCGCGTTCGAAGCGCGCCGCAGGGTGACCTGTGGAAAGGAAGCAAACTGATGAAAATCAGACTAGCAATTGTTGCCCTGGCACTCGCTTCGGCGCCGGCGCTTGCGCAGGATGCCGGGGGTGATGCAGCGGAAGGCGAGAAGGTCTTCCGTCAGTGCATCGCATGCCACGTCGTCCAGAACGACGCGGGCGAATTGCTGGCCGGTCGCGCCGGCAAGACCGGGCCCAACCTCTTCGGCATCATCGGCCGGCACGCGGGTTCCGTCGAGGGTTTTCGCTATTCCAAGGTGATGCACGAGGCGGGCGAAGCCGGACTGGTCTGGAGCGAAGAGACGCTGGTGCCCTATCTTCATGACCCGACCGCCTTCCTGCGCGAGACCAGCGGCGACGACAAGGCGCGCAGCAACATGACGCTGAAGCTGCGGACCGAACAGCAGGCCAAGGACGTCTATGCCTATCTCGCCTCGCTGATGCCGGCTGCGAACTGACGCAGGCCGCAAGGTGAAACGCTTCGGGCCGCCGGTCATCCGGCGGCCCGTTCCGTTCAAACCGCGTCAGTTGACGGCGCGAATCAGCTTGCGATCCAGCACTCCCAGCACGACACGCAGATCGTTGCCGCGCTTGAGGATGCGCCCGTCCATGCCGACCACCGAATACTGTCCCTGCCGGTTGCGCAGCTTCGGGTGTTTTTCGACGCGGTAGACTGGAGTTTCGGCGGTGCGGCGGAAGATCGAGAACACCGCCAATTCATGCAGGCAGGAAATGCCATAGTCGCGCCACTCGCCGGCTGCGACCATGCGGCCATAGAGCGACAGGATCACCGACAGTTCGGTCCTGTGAA
>JBKDZY010000058.1:0-1578 GCA_047971765.1 Hyphomicrobiaceae bacterium
CGGCCCATTGCTCGAAGTTGCTCCCGACTGGCGCGATCCGGTGACCGGACGGACTATAAAACAGCTTCACACCCGCCTGCGCGCACCGATACCGGTTGACCGCACCGCCGATGCCCCCTAACTGGCTGCCCATGGTCGGGCCGTTAGCTCAGTCGGTAGAGCAACTGACTTTTAATCAGTAGGTCGCTGGTTCGAACCCAGCACGGCTCACCATGATTTCAATGATTTATGGACGTGCATGGCGGTACGGGATGCCGTCTAGAGTCTTTCTGATTCAAATTGACGCATAACCTGCACTTCTGATGTAGTTTGCGCATTCGTTGGGCGGGAAGTGGTCGAGCAATTTGCCGATGCGTCGCCATGTCGCTTCAACGGTTCGTTCGTCGGCCTTTCGTAACAGTCGCTTGAGCTTGGAGAACATCTCCTCGATCGGATTGAGATCGGGCGAGTAGGGCGGCAGGAAGAACAGCCTGATCCCCGCCGCTTTGAGCAGCTTGCGCACCCGGCATCCCTTGTGGCTGCCAAGGTTGTCGAGCACCACGATTGCCCCTGGCTCCAGTGCCGGTATCAGGAACTGCTCGACCCAGGCGGTGAAGCTTTCGCCGTTGATCGGCCCGTCCAGAACGCATGGGGCGATGATGCCGTCATGCTTGAGACCGGCGATAAAGGTGAGCGTTTTCCAGTGCCCGTGCGGCACCTTGTCGATCAGCGCTTCGCCTTTCGTGCACCAGCCATGAGTGCGGGTCATGTTGGTCTTCGCCCAGGTCTCGTCGATGAAGACCATGCGTTTGGGGTCTATCCGGCGCTGGACCCAGTTCCAGCGGTTGCGGCGGCGGACGACATCGGGGCGGTCCTGTTCCTTGGCAAAGAGCGTCTTTTTTTAAATGACTTGCCGCAGCGCTTGAGGAACCGCCACAGCGTATCGCAGCATACCACGACGCCCCGCTCATCGCGCAGCTCAGCCAGGAGCTCGTGCAGCGTCAGGTCCTTCTTCTGCTCGATCCTCGCCATCAGCCAGTCGCGCTCGGCCTCAAGCAGGACCGGCTTGCCACCACCGACCTTGTATGCTGCCACCGATCCTGTCGCGCGCCGTCGCTGCGCCCATTTGACCGCCGTGCTTGGACTCACCCCAATAACACGCCCCGCCGCCCGCGATGACATCCCCTCATCAAGATAGCGGCAGAACACAGCCCGCAAATCCGCCGAATATGGTCTCATCCACGCTGGCCTCCTCACCAGTGGCCAGCTTGAATCACAAAATCAACCAATCGGGAATCCCCGCGATTCAATCTCTTGCGGAAAAACTCTAATCGCCGGATGCAAGCTCGGCCATAAACGGCGGCAGGGGCAGGCGGGCGCGGGCTTCGGCTAGCGCCTGGGCCCAGCTGGATGACAGCGCCGAGAAATAGGGGTCGTTCTCCTCGATCCGGCGATAGAGCGGCGGCTGGCTTTGATTCGAAGCAAGCACAGCGATATCGAGCGGGCGGCCAACGCTGAGATTGGATCGCATGGTTGAATCAAACGATACCAGCCCGGTCTTCATGGCATCGGCAAGCGGCGTTTGATAATCGAGCGATC
>JBKDZY010000059.1:0-5271 GCA_047971765.1 Hyphomicrobiaceae bacterium
ACGATGATAGCCGCCCCGGGCCATAGCCGGTCTGACATCAGGTTGGCGACTTCCTCGGGCCAGGAAATGCGGTCGAGCTCTTCAGTCGTCGTCGACGCGCCAGTGTGCTTGCCATCCAGGCCCCTGTTGCGGTCATGTCCGACGGACGTCGGCACCGTCATGCTCACCCAGAGCACACCGCTTTCCCCGGCCCGGTCCGTGACCAGGAAAACGTGTGTTCCAAGCGGCTTGTCGGGTTCGGCAATCGAAATCGGAAGTTGCGCCAGCCCACGTGACCCTTGCCGCACGTAGACGGCCCCGGTTTGCCGCGACACAAACACCGAGATCGGCTTGACGCTCCGGCGCGCGGCACTCAATTCCTCGTTCGCAGCCGCGGCCACCGCGCGCGCATCGCGCGCCGCCTGTGCGGCCGCGAACGCCTCCTCATCGACGCGCTCTGCATCCTGGCTGAGCTTCGTGTGCGCCAGTTCCGCCGCCTTTACGGCAGCCTTGGCCAACTTGATGCGCTCGCGAATAGGCGCCTCGGCTTCCTCGGTCTGGACCGTCGAAATACCGAACTGTTCGATGGCCAGAACCTCCCTGGCATCCGTCACGATACCATCGGAGGCTTTCACCCCTTCCGCAAGCCGACGCGCCTCACTCGACTTGTCCTTGGCCAGCGCATAGGCCGGTTTGACCGCCCGGTCGGCCTTGGCCTTCTCGCTTTTGGCCTTCTCGAGCCGGACCTCTGCATATTCATAAGGGGACAGCATGGGGGGCATCGGAAAGGCACCGACGGCGCTGGTGTCCGCCGCTGCCACCTGCACCCCGATCTGCCCCGGATGACGTGGATGCATCATGGGGGTAGGCAGGGACGCATGCTGGAACGGTACCGGCTTGATATCCCGGGGGGAAACGATCACGCGCATCCCCATCGAACCGATCCGCCACAACTGCCGCGCAAACGAACCGGGCAGTCGGATGCAGCCGTGCGATGCGGGATAGTTGGGCACATAGCCCTCGTGCAGCGCAATCCCCGACCATGTGAGGCGCTGCATGTACGGCATCGGCGCGTCGGAATAGAGGTTGGACTCGTGATACCTCCGCCGCTGAAGGATGCTGAACACACCCGTCGGCGTCCTGTGACCGGATTTTCCGGTCGAAACCCGGGAGGAATGAAGCCGACCCTTCGCCCCGAAGACAGAAATCCGCTGGCTGCCGAGAGACACGATGGCATAGTGCACGGCGGGCGCACGCGACGTTTCCGCCTCTCGCAAAGCCCTCGACTCCCGCTGAGCCGATCTGTTCCGCGCGGCATGAACCGCACTGCTGCGCGCCAGAATGATCTCCCGGGCAAGCGTTCGTCCATGCCGGGTCGAAGTTGAAAGATTGCTGCCTTGTGCAAGAACCGGCGAAATCCAGGCGGGCATCATCAGCGCAACAGCGCCAACCACAGCCAACCCACCAGATCCACGCCTTCCATGGATCGGCCGCCCCGGGCCACATCCCAACAATGCTGAACAACGCCAATACCTTGCGCTGTCGACGCTTGACTCCATACGCACGACACGAGCCCCTTGTCCGCAAGAAACAACCGGCGGCCCGCCCACCGAACCGCATGAACAACATCTATGACCCGATCAATATAACCCGCTCGCGACTGTCACTGGTGCTCATTTGGCAACAACATTTTTGAATCGATCACGAACCGCCAAGATGAGAGCGCATCTCTACTTTAGCTCTGCCGGGAAAGTTGCGCCACTGCTGCCTCGACAAGAACGCCAGCCCCTGCCCCGAAACATGACACGGACGCTTTTGCGCGGCTGACCGCCGCCTCGAGTTCGGCTTGCGCCTTGTCCTCACCCAGCACCGCCACCAGCGTCGCCTTGCCCAGCGCCAGGTCTTTCCCGACAGCCTTGCCCACCACCGCTGCATCCCCCCTGAGATCGAGAAGATCGTCCGCGATCTGGAATGCCAGCCCCAGCGCCTCGCCGTAGCTGGTCGCAGCCTGCAGCGCCTGGCTCGTACCATTGGCAACCCGCACGCCCGCCCGGCAGGCAAACGTGATCAACGCGCCGGTCTTGAGGCCCTGCAACTTCCGGACATGCCTGGCATCGGGCAATGCCGGCCTGCCAAGCTTGTCGGCCTCCAGATCCATCACCTGCCCGCCCACCATGCCCGCAACACCGGAAGCCACAGCCAGTTCACGGGTCAACGCCAGCGCGATACCCTGATTCGCGAACGGTGTCGGTTCGCGCGCCAGCACCTCGAACGCGAGCGTCAACAGCCCGTCACCGGCAAGAATGGCGGTCCAGTCATCGAATGCTTTCCAGACCGTCGGCTTGCCACGGCGCAGCTCGTCATTGTCCATCGCCGGGAGATCGTCGTGCACGAGGCTATAGGCATGGACGCACTCCAGCGCGGCAGCCACCTCGATCGCCGCAGCTTCATCGCCGCCCAGCAACCGGGCGAACTCCAGTACCAGGAAGGGCCGGAAGCGTTTACCACCCGCCAGCACGCCATGCCGCATCGCAGCAACCCCGCGCGCCGGCGCACCCTGTGCAGCGCAGCAATCCATCAGCGCCACCAGCCGTTGCTCGGTCTGTGCCGCAACCGCTTCTAGTCGCGCCTGCAGCCCAGCATCCATCCCTTTGGTCATCCTGTGCGTCCCAGCTTGCGGGGATCACTGCGCCCCGGTCTCGCCTGCCCCAGTTCTATAGCGTTTCTGCTTGAGGTGAAAACGCTTGGCCCATGTCTGTCTCGGACCGTTCTGCACCCAATCTCCGGCAACCAAACACCTATGGTTGCGCGATTTTCATCCACCGCACCCTGTTGTCATATAAGTCGTCCGCACGTCACGACCGCTGCATTGCTGCAACAGCGGGCAACAATGCACGTTGAAGTGTCAACGTTCCTGCACACGAATCGCATATTGTGCGGGCGTGTCTCGAGGCAGTGATCATGAGGATTGCGACAGCCTCGATCCCAGTTGGAGCGTTGTCCGCGTACAGCCGCGATTTTCCATCTCGCGCACAACCGGACGATGAAATGCCGACGACCGACCGAAGGGCCGGAAGACATGCCGCGGTGGAATGGATGAGCCACTCGGTACCTCGTTGCCAGCGATCGTTCAAGTCCGGTGATCCGCCCCTCATCCCGAACTGGCCAGTTCCTGACAGAATTCTGGACGCTGCCACATGCGCCCTGGAGGACACCTCCCGGACGTCAACCGCGAGCATTCGCGGACGGCATGCGGCGGACTTCCTCGTCCTGGAGAGGTCTCAACGACGATGGAGTGATCAATGCAGGCACGCCGTCATCCTCGAGTTCCGCCAGTATCCCAGTTGATTGAGCATAACCAGTCGAGCGTCAACGGGTTGAAAACGATGCTTTGGAGACTGATCACCTGGCGTGCCAAACCACTCTACCCTCCAGAACGGGGCTAATTCCGATCTGCCAGCCCGCAGGCGCACGCTGACAACTGCGCCCTGCGACTGGCCACGACAACCGCCGGCCTCCCTTGGAGGCCGGCGATTTCCTTATTCAGACCACTGCCAACGGCCTGCCCTGTGATGGCCCGGGCTTTTTCTGGTCGCCTATGATCCTGCTTTGTCCTAGCCTGGAGCCGATCGGCCCGGGCGGGAGTACCCGCGCTCCAGAAAAAGCGGACTCCCTCCGATAATTCGGCAATCGACAGGGAGGAAACGAATGACGACCGTAACAATGACCGTCAATGGCCGGACCGCGACGGCCGATGTCGACCCCAGGACGCTGCTTGTCGATTTCCTGCGCAATCACCTGCGCCTGACCGGCACCCATGTCGGTTGCGATACCAGCCAATGCGGCGCCTGCGTCGTGCATGTCGATGGCATCGCCATCAAGTCCTGCACCACCCTTGCCGCATCGTGCGAAGGGGCCTCCGTCACCACCATCGAGGGAATTTCATCCGGCGGCGCGCTGCATCCCATGCAGGAAGCCTTCCGGGAGCATCACGCCCTCCAGTGCGGCTTCTGCACGCCAGGCATGATCATGGCCGGCATCGATATCGTGAACCGCAAGGGCTCCGACCTCTCCGAGCATGAGATTCGCGAGGAACTTGAAGGCAATATCTGCCGCTGCACCGGCTACCACAACATCGTCAAGGCCATTGCCACCGGTGCCAAGGCCATGGCCGCCACCAGGCAGGCCGCCGAATAGCCCGCACACGGTACGGCATGACAAGAATAATCCGGAGGAAACCTCATGACTGAGCAGGGCATCGGCGCATCCGTCAAGCGCAAGGAAGACCTGAGATTTATCACCGGCAAGGGCCAGTACGTCGACGATATCAACCGCCCGGGCCAGACCTACGCCTGTTTCGTGCGGTCCCCTCATGCCCACGCCGCCATCAAGGCCATTGACGCCCGCGACGCGCTTGCCTCGCCCGGCGTTCTGGCCGTTCTCACCGGCGACGACCTCGCGGCCGACAAGATCGGCGGCCTCATCTGCGGCTGGATGATCCACTCCAAGGACGGCAGCCCCATGAAGGCCGGCCCCCATCCCGCACTCGCCCAGGGCAAGGTCCGCTACGTTGGCGACCATGTCGCCGTCGTCATCGCGGAAACGCTTCATCAGGCCAAGGATGCAGCCGAGAAGGTGAACGTCGACTACGACGTCCTGCCCGCGGCCGTGGACCCCGCCGGGACCCAGGCGCCCGGCCAGCCGACAGTACATGACGAGGCGCCGGACAACACCGTCTACCAGTGGCACCTGGGCGACAAGGATGCGGTCGACGCCGCCTTCTCCAAGGCAGCCCATGTGACCCATCTCGACATCACCAACAACCGTCTGATCCCCAACGCAATGGAGCCCCGCGCAGCCATCGGCGATTACGATACCGGCACCGACACCTTCACGCTCTACACCACCAGCCAGAACCCCCATGTCGCCCGCCTGGTGCTGTCGGCCTTCATCGGCATCGCGCCCGAGAACAAGCTGCGCGTCATTGCGCCGGACGTGGGCGGCGGCTTCGGCTCCAAGATCTTCATCTATGCCGAGGAAACCGTCTGCGTGTGGGCCGCCAAGAAGGTCGGCCGCCCGGTGAAATGGACGGCTGAACGGTCCGAATCCTTCCTCGCCGACGCCCATGGACGCGACCATCTGACCAGGGCTGAACTGGCGCTTGACGCCAACGGCCGGATCCTGGCGCTGCGGGCAGCCACCAAGGCCAATCTCGGGGCCTACCTCTCGACCTTCGCATCTTCGGTGCCAACCTATCTCTACGCGCCGCTACTGTCCGGCCAGTATGAGATC
>JBKDZY010000060.1:0-2588 GCA_047971765.1 Hyphomicrobiaceae bacterium
CGGCCACAAGTTGCCAATCATTCCTGGCATGGTGGCGGAGGTCGAGGTGATAACAGGCGCGAAGACCGTCATGCAATATTTGACGAAGCCACTTCTCAGAATGCGCAATCTGGCCTTAACCGAAAGATGATCCGACCGGTTCGTTCGGCACTATGGGGCAGGTGCGCCACCTGCAGGACCGTATGCGAGTGCCCGGGACTGCGGCCGTGACGACTTCTCGACACGCGTGGCTTGCCTGACGATGGCGCCGAAACGTCATGGCAGGGTCGGGCCGTTCGGGTTCTTGCCGAGCTGGATGGCGCGCACCGCTTCGATGCCCCATGTTTCGGCGTCCGCCTTGAGCCGGAACGTCTTGGAAGCGTATTGGCCTCTGCGGCGCACTTGGACACGCCAGGTGCCGGAGGGGAGCTTCTTGACGGTGGCCATCGTGGTTGGTCCGCCTGTACTGAATTTCGTGCACGCTACGTGCACACGGAAACTGAGAAACGCTGCGCAAAGGCGAGAACAGATGCGAACAAAAGTGTGCATGTTTTCTCTTTAGTCTTCTGAGGAAAAAGGAAAATAATTGCAATATCAATCACATAGATTCTGCGTTGCACCCATGATGGATTGGACGGATCGGCATTGCCGGTTCTTCCATCGGCAGATGACGCGGCGCGCGCTGCTCTATACCGAGATGGTGACGGCCGACGCGATCCTTCACGGCAAGCGCAATCAACTGCTGGACTTTTCAGGCAGCGAGCAACCCGTGGCACTGCAACTGGGAGGGTCCGATCCGGCGAAGCTGGCGGAAGCCGCGGCCATCGGCGAGGCGTGGGGCTACGATGAAATCAATCTGAACGTCGGCTGCCCATCGGATCGCGTACAAGGCGGCAATTTCGGCGCCTGCCTCATGGCCGACCCGCCGCTTGTCGCCCGTTGCGTCTCGTCGATGCTCGCGACCGTCGGTGTGCCCGTAACGGTGAAGTGCCGCATTGGCATCGACGACCAGAACAGTGAGGCTGATCTTGAGCGATTCATTGCGACACTGTCCGATGCGGGTTGCCGTACCTTCATCGTGCACGCCCGGAAGGCGTGGCTGCAGGGGTTGTCCCCGAAAGAGAATCGCGAGATCCCGCCGCTCGATTATGCGCGCGTCTGGCGCCTGAAAGCCGCTCACCCCGCCCTGACGATCGTTATCAACGGCGGCATCACCGATCTGCCGTCTGCGCGCGCTCAACTCGCCCATGTCGACGGTGTGATGCTGGGCCGTGCCGCTTATCAGACGCCTTGGATTCTCGCCGGAGTCGACGAGGCAATTTTTGGCGAAGGGCCGACCAGTATCACGCGCCATGGTGTGCTCGAACGCCTGCGTCCCTACGTCAAGGCTCATCTGGCCGCTGGAGGCCGTCTGAACAACGTGACGCGCCATATCCTTGGCCTGTATCACGGCCAGCCCCGCGCGCGGGCATTCAGGCGCTTTCTGTCTGAGAACGCGGTCGGGCCTGGGGCAACCATCGACGTTTTGGACCAGGCTATCGATGTAATGCGCAATGCCCGCGCCAGCCATGTCGACGAGATGGCCCGCGAGCCGATTTGAGGCCGGCCAACGGTCCTACGCGTCAGACACCTTCCGCGCGGAATGGCCGTGACAGGAGAGCTTCGATGGCGGTATCGACGTCGAGCGCGCCGGTTACGATGGCATGGACAGCGGCCGCGATCGGCATTTCGATATCGTGCTCGCCTGCCACTCGCACGACGGCCGCTGCGGTATAGACACCCTCTGCTACCGAGCGTCGCGCGCCCAGAACGTCGTCGAGTTTTTCGCCCTTTCCGAGCGCGCGTCCAAGGCTCATGTTGCGGGATTGCGGGCTGCCGCAAGTCAGGATCAGGTCACCGAGGCCGGACAAGCCGGCCAGCGTATCGGAGCGCGCACCCAGTGCGCCCCCGAGTCGGCGCATCTCCGCAAAGCCGCGCGTCACCAGTGCGGCATGGGCGCTCGCGCCGAGTTCCTTGCCATCGACGATGCCCGCGGCTATTGCGAGCACGTTCTTGATGGCGCCGCCGAGTTGCGCACCGACGACGTCGTCCGACCAATAAAGACGAAAGTTGCGGTAGCCGATCGCTTCTGCAAGGCGCTGTCCGAGTTAGGCATCTCGTGTGGCAAGCGTCAGCGCGGCTGGCAGGCCGCGCGCGACATCGGCAGCAAAGCTCGGGCCGGAAAGCACAGCGACCGTCGCTGCGGGCAGCGCCTCGCCGAGGACCTCGCCCATCGTTTTGCCGGTGGCCTGCTCGAGGCCCTTGGCGCAGACGACAACCGGCGTTCCGGGCACCAGCAGCGGCGCAAGGGCCTCGGCCGTCGCGCGAACGTGCTGCGCCGGCGGCACGAGCAGGATGGCATCGCGCTCGGCAATCTCCGCGAGATCGCTGGTCGCTGCGACGCCTTCGTCGAGCGCGACCCCGGGGAGAAAGATGGAGTTGCGATGCGCGCTGTTGATCTCGTCCGCAACCTCGGCTTCGCGCGCCCAAAGCGCGACGTCGCGGCCGGCCAGCCGGGCGGTCTGCGCGAGCGCGGTACCCCAGGCGCCGGCACCGATCACACCGATGGT
>JBKDZY010000061.1:0-11331 GCA_047971765.1 Hyphomicrobiaceae bacterium
TCTCGACGAGAGCGCCGAACCGGCGGTCCTTCTTGTCCCTGAAGCCGACAGTGCCGGGATTGATGCGCAGCTTGTCGAGCGCCTCGCCTACTGCCGGATGGTCGGCCAGAAGCTTGTGGCCGTTGTAGTGGAAATCGCCCACGATCGGCACGCGGACACCCTGGCGTGCCAGCCGGTCACGGATGTGGGGAACTGCGGCAGCCGCCTCGTCGCGATCGACCGTGATCCGGACGATCTCCGATCCGGCCCGCGCAAGGCTTGCGATCTGGCCCGCGGTTGCAGCCACATCGGCCGTGTCGGTGTTGGTCATGGACTGCACGACCACTGGCGCGCCGCCGCCGATGATCACGCCCCCCACATCGACGGCGGTCGATTTCCGGCGCGGGGCGATGAGGATCGTCGGGTCGGAAGTGGTCATCCGGTCGCTCTCCGTGGGCAATGTTGGCAGCTCACCCGTATCTAGCCAATCGCCCCGTCACATGCCAGCAGAACCACTCCAGGGCTGAAAAACCGCCATTTCGGCGGCCTTCCAAGCCGCTGCTGCCGCTCAGATGTCGAGCGTGTAGGTCTCGGCTGCGCACCGGCGGTAGAGCCACGCCTTTTCGTCGGCGGACACCTTGGCCGTGAGCCGCTTGAAGGCATTCCACAGCACACCGTAGCTCAGCGAGCCCTTGTCGACGGGGAAATTGCTTTCCAGCATACAACGCTCGGGGCCGAACAGCTCGATGCAGGTCTCGACATGGGGACGCCAGGCCTCGGCTACCCTGGCGGAATCAGGCGGCATCTCGCCGGCATGAATATCGAATCCGTAGAGGCGCATACCCAGTCCGCCGACCTTGACGCGGATGTTGGGACAGGCGGCGACGTCGGTCATCAGCGCCTTCCATTCGGCCATGGTCTCCGCCCGCTTCGAGGCATAGGGGCCGATGCCGATGGTGCCGCCGCAGTGATTGAGAACAATGACCGCATCCGGGCAGGCCCGCGCCACATCGACGATTTCGGGCAACTGGGGGTGGTACATGAAGCAGTCGAAGGTGAGCCCCATGCGGGTGAGCACCTTCAGACCTTCCAGGAACCTGGGATTGGTGAGCACGTCGGGCGGCGGGTTCATGGACGAGCCGCGGGCCTCGGGATCCGGATGATAGGCGGAGATGTTGCGCACGCCCTTGAAGCGCCTGCCGCCCGCCTTCACCATCGCGGCCAGCACCGGCTCCACATCCCCGCCGAGCCCCAGCGGCGCGTAGCCGACGATGCCATCAGCGATACGGGTCCGGCCGTAGTGACCGCTGGCGCTTTGCGCGGCCTGGCCGTTGGCGAACTCCACCTCTCCCACCGGTTTCATCTCCTCCGGCCCCGTGGCCCGGTACATGGCGTGGCATTCGATGAAGACTGTCGAGACGATGTTGTGACCCTGGGAAAGGTCCTGGTTGAACTCCTCCAGGAAGTAGTGCTGCGGGCGCACCGGCGGTGCCCACAGGTGATGGTGCGGGTCGATGACGGGCAGGTCCGGTTCCAGCGCGGGCTCGGTGTGGCGGGCCAGCCAGTCGGGGCGCACCGGAATGTGGCGGTTGGTGTTCTGCTCGACGGGTATGGTCATGGCGCGGCTCCGCTCGTTTCTGGCAACAGATGACCATGCTGCCCGAGCTTGTCCGCGCGCGCCACCCTCTGGGCCCAATGCACGGCGGACCAATTCCGGCAAAACCTCTATCGGTCTGCCTTGTTCGGGCTCGCGTGGACGGCGCTGGCGGCGTCCTGAGCGTTTCCCCTTAAAGCGGAAACGCTATAGGCAGGTCGGACGGCACCGGGTATGACCAGCATCGTTTCATTGCTGGAGATTTCGATATTCCTGGAGGGGTGGCATGGGGCGGCTGGTCATATTCGTCTTCCTCGTTCTCATGGGCGCTGGCGCGGTCGTGTTCTTCAACCACTACGACCTGGTCCAGAAGCCGCGAGACCAGGACAACATCCGGCAGCAATTCCACCTGCCCGACAGCATCGCGTTCGCAACGTTCGACAGCAGCCCCAAGGCTTTCCTGCCCGAGGGACTTCGCATTGTCGCCGAAGTGCAGTTCACCGAGACCCAATTCAATGACTATCTCGCCCGCCTCGACGATCCGCAGATCTGGAAGCCGGTGCCGATCATCGGCTACTCGCCCGCCATCGGCGACGTGACGACAGCGGCTGCCCACACGTGGCGGGACATGCCGTTCCCGCCGTCTCTGGCCTCCAACCCCAAGAAACTGATCCGGCTGGATAGAGACCCGCTGCCCCGGACCGGAGCCGGCGCCAGGTATTTCTGCTCGACCCTCTCGATCGTGCCGACCGGCAGACGGCTGCCCGACAATCCCAATGCGCTGGAACGGAAAACCCATGGGACCGCCTGCGACGAGCTTCCGGTGGAATGGCCGACGGTCGTGATGTTCGGCCTCCTCGGCCCCTCAACCCGCAGGCTCCACGCTGCAATCTATTTCAGCGCATGAGCCGCCGGCAGTTCCTGGCGCAAGACCGACACGCGACTAGGTCACGCGCAGTCCGGCGACTGGTCACGTTTGCTCGTATGCCTGCTCGACGGCTGGCGGTACCGCGTCGGCAGCTCCGGCCAGCACGATGCGATTGCGGCCGGTGCATTTGGCCGTGTAGAGCGCCTCGTCCGCCAATTGCAGGATCCTCGAAATCGACGGGCCAGCATCACCGAGACACAGGCCACCACTGATCGTCACCTTGAGTTGGAGCCCTGCCGCGCCCACGGGGAACTCCTCGACGGCCAAGCGGACCCGTTCGGCCACTCTCCGGGCCGTCACAAGATCGCAACCGTCGAGGTAGACGATGAACTCCTCGCCACCGTAACGGCCAACGAAATCGGTCGAGCGGACAGCCCCCCTGATGCAGTCTGCAATTGCGACCAGGGTTGCATCGCCGGTGTGATGGCCATGCTTGTCGTTGATGGCCTTGAAGTTGTCTATGTCGAGCAGAAGAACCGCCCCGTCGAGCCGCCCGACGGACGGATTCCAGTATTTTGCGAGCAACGTGTCGATGCTGCGCCGATTGAGCAGGCCGGTCAGGACATCGTGATTGGCTGCGTATTCGAGCAGCGTATTCTTCCGGGCGATTTCCGCGGCAGTGTCGGCGACGGCACGGCTCGCGAGCCTGTGTTCCATCTGGGCCATGACGAGACGGCCGAAACTCTGGAGCTGTTTCGCGTTCTCAGCGGTGAACGTACGCGGCTTCACATCAAGTACGCAGATGGTGCCGAGCGCAGAGCCACGCGAACTTTTCAGCGGTGCCGCGGCATAGAACCGGAAACCATTGGCGCGCGCCACGAGCGGGTTTGCCAGCGAGTTGGGGTCCTGTTTGAGATCTTCGGCGACATAGACGCCATCCTGCATGATCGCGGATGCGCAAAGACCCGGGCCACGTTCGATCTGATGGACGCCTTCCAGTCCGCACGCCGACTTGAACCAGACCCGATCCTCGTCAACGAGGCTGATGATGGCGATCGGCGCGTCGAAGAACTGCGAGGCGAGGCGCGCGATATCATCGAACGCACCATCGGGCGGGGTGTCGAGAATATGGTACCGCCTCAGCTCGCTGATGCGATCCGTCTCTGTTTGAGCTATATCGGTACCTGCCATCAACAGCCCGCCGCTGACCTGGGATTTCCCCGAATTGACGCAGCCAGGCTAGCGAGAAACATTTTAATGGCCGTTGCCGGTCATGCGAAATTAATTCAGATACTTTGCGTAAAAGTACCAGCATTCCGGGACCGGCAACCGCCAGCTGCCTGGCAATGCCATGCCGATGCAGGTACACGGCCGGCCTGAGCCGCGGTCATGGCCTGGGCATTTCCACCTGAAGCGGGAACACTACCAGGGCCCGGCAGGGACCGCCTGCCACAAGGCATTCTCCGTTGCCGGAACCAGTGACTGCGGATCAAGACCACCTGACCGTCGCCAGCATCAGGCCTGATCCGATCAGGGCTGCGCCGATGACATGGAACAGGGCCAGATGTTCGCCGAGAACGGCAATGGCGAGGACGCTTCCGAATATCGGCATCAGGTGCATGAAGTGCCCGGCGGCATTGGCGCCCACCAGCTCCACCCCGCGATTGTAGAGCAGGTAGGAGAGGAAGCCTGGAAAGATCGCCACATAGGCGATGGCGAAATAAGCCAGCGGCACGGGCTGCACCTTGGCAACCATCAGGTGCTCATGCAGGTAGAGCGGCAGCAGCATTGCCGAGCCAATCGTGAAGATGGCCGCGAGGAAACTCAACGGATGCACGGATGGGCGTTTGCGCAGCAGCGCGGAATATACGGCATAGGCCACGACTGCCGCCAACACCCACGCATCGCCGGCGTTGATCGACAGGGCCGCCAGCGTCTGCAGATCCCCCCGCGCCGCGATGGCGACCACGCCGCAGATGGATATGGCCACGCCGATCGCCTGACCGGCACTGGGCCGCTCACTGTGCAACAGGAACACTGCCGCCAGGATGACCGCGGGCATGGCCGACTGCATCAACAGGGCGTTCATTGCCGTTGTCGTCTGCAGGCCCACGTAGACCAGGGTATTGAAGGCGGCGATCCCCAAAGCGCCCAGAACCAGAAGGATCCGCCAGGACCGCTTCAAAGTGCTCCAGTCGCGGCGAATATGTCGCGCGCCGAGGCAGCAGACCAGCGCAAGGCCGATGGTCCATCGCCAGAATGCCAGCGCGACCGGCGGCACGACGCCGGCCGTTGCGCGGCCGACAATGAAATTGCCGGACCAGAACAGCACGGCAAACGTCAACAGGATGTAGGGCGAGTGCCAGAGCACCGAGGACAATCCCGGCGAAGGGAGTTTCTGGCTGGGCGCGGCGGCGCGCGCCGGCTCGTCAGGGCGAAGCATGATGATCTACCGGCAATGAGAATGAGGCGTAACGAAGCTTTGCGAACGAATGCGCCAGCCATGGCCAGCGCCAAATACCCGGCTCTCAGCGAGAAACCGGGCGTGTAAGTCGCAGCGCGAGACTCATGCGCGCAGACGGATGTTCTGCAATTGCCAGCATGCTCATTGGATAACCGAGCTGGAACCGGACTTCAACCATCAGTCCGTCCACGGCCCATGGGCAGCCTTCTTCGAAAATTGCCCGGGCATGTCAATTCCAATGGCAGCGCGCCACTTTCCAGACCGCTTCCAGCCACCGAGGACCGGTCACGGCCAGATCTTCAGGGCCAACGCGCATGTGTCCGGAAGACAAAAAAGAAAGGGACCTCGAAAGGCCCCTTCGTTCTCACCTTGTGATGCCGATCCCGCCGTCCCGACATCGGCGTTCCCGCCGATGCCGATGGGGCCCGTGCCGCAGCGTCGCTTATTCAGACGCCGCTTCGGCCGGCGCCTCGGCTGGCGCTTCGGCTGCGGCCTTGGCCTTCTCGGCGGCGGCGGCATCACGCTCCTGCCGCTTCTTGCCGGGCAGCGCCTTCTTCGGGTTGTTCTTCGGCGTGCGCTTCAAGAGGCCCGCATTGTCCAGGAAGCGCGCAACGCGATCCGTGGGCTGGGCGCCGCACTGCAACCAATGCTTAGCGCGATCGAGGTCGATCTTGACGCGGTCGGCATGGTCCTTGGGCAGCATCGGGTTGTGGCTACCGATCTGCTCGATGTAGCGGCCGTCACGCGGCGCCGTCGCCTCGGCCACAACGATGTAGTAGTAGGGCCGCTTCTTGGTGCCGCCACGGGCCAGTCGGATCTTAACGCTCATTCTCGTCGTCCTTCTTGTTTCAAACTTTCGTTCTTCGATCTGCCGGCAGTTGCCGGCCTTCACACTTCAGACGGCCGGCCGCGCGAGTCCGTGCCCTGCAGCCATCCGTCGAATTCCTCGCATGTCGCCTATTTCTTCTTGACCGGCAGCCGACCACCGCCAAGGCCCGGCAGTCCGCCTGCCAGGCGTGGCAGGGTACCGCCCCCCAGTCCCGGCAGACCCACGGGCTTCTTTGCCGCCTGATTGCCGGAGCCCGGCTTGGCGCCACCGGCCCCGGGCACCATCTCGCGCAGCTCGGCGGGCAGCTTCTCGAGCGCCTTCGGGTCGAGGGCGGCAAGCTCGGCCTGCATCCGCTGCACCTCGGCCTCGTTCGGCATTCCGCCCGCGGGGCCAAGGCCGAACGCGCCGGCCATGCGCTGCATCATGCCGCGGTTGTTGCCCATCTTCTTCATCATGTCCGCCATCTGGCGGTGCATCTTGATGAGGCGGTTCACGTCTTCCGGCCTGGTGCCCGACCCGGCCGCGATGCGCCGCTTGCGTTTGCCGTCGAGCAGTTTCGGATTGCGCCGTTCCCGCGGCGTCATGGACGATATGATCGCCTGCTGGCGCTTCAGGATCCGATCATCGAGGTTGGCGGACTTCAACTGATCCTTGATCTTGCCCATGCCGGGCAGCATTCCCATCACGCCGCCCATGCCGCCCAGCTTCTGCATCTGCTTGAGCTGCTCGCCGAGGTCCTCGAGGTCGAAGGCGCCCTTGCGCATCTTGCGCGCGATTTCCTCGGCCTTCTGGGCGTCGATATTCTCGGCGGCCTTCTCAACGAGACTGACAACGTCGCCCATGCCGAGGATGCGGCCTGCAATCCGGCTCGGGTGGAAATCCTCCAGCGCATCCCAGCGCTCACCGATACCCATCAGCTTGATCGGCTTGCCGGTGACCGCCCGCATGGAGAGAGCCGCACCGCCGCGTCCGTCACCATCGACACGGGTGAGCACGATGCCCGTGATGCCCACGCGCTCCTCGAACGCCTTTGCGGTGTTGACCGCATCCTGGCCGGTCAGCGCGTCGGCGACCAGCAGCACCTCGTGCGGCTTCACCTGCGCCTTGACCTGGACAACCTCCGCCATCAACTCCTCGTCGATGGTGGTGCGGCCGGCCGTATCGAAGATGACAACGTCGTAGCCGCCAAGGCGGGCGGCGTCCTGTGCGCGGCGCGCGATCTCGAGCGGCTTCTGGCCTGCCACGATCGGCAGCGTCTCGACCTTCGTCTGCTCGCCCAGCACGCGCAGCTGCTCCTGGGCAGCCGGACGGCGGTTGTCGAGCGAGGCCATCAGGATCTTCTTGTGCTCGCGGTTCGTGAGCCGGTAGGCGATCTTGGCAGTGGTGGTGGTCTTGCCCGAGCCCTGCAGGCCGACCATGAGAATGCCGACGGGCGGGGCTGCGACGAGGTCGACCGGCTCGGCATCCGACCCCAGCATGGCGACCAGTTCGTCATGGACGATCTTGACCACCATCTGCCCCGGCTTGATCGATCGCAGGACAGCGGCGCCGACCGCCTTGGCCTTCACCTTGTCGGTGAACGAGCGCACGACATCGAGGGCCACGTCGGCTTCGAGCAGCGCGCGGCGCACCTCGCGCATGGCTTCGGCAACATCACTCTCGGTCAGTGCACCGCGGCCGGTCAGGCGATCGAAAACGCCCGACAGGCGGCCCGACAAGGACTGGAACAGCTCCGACATGGCTCAAACCTTCCTCATGCGCACCGGCGATGGCCCAGCGCGGCGGGATCCTCACTGGCGCACTCAGGCGCCCTCGACCTTCATGCTCTCGAACTCGACCATCACATGCTCCCGGTAGGTTGGGCGGCGCGTCAGGCGCTCGTACCAGGCTTCGACATGGGGCAGCGATGGCCGCGGGATCTCAAGGTTGAAATAGCGGTACATCAACGTTCCCACGGCCACGTCGGCGATGGACAACTGCTCGCCGACGATGAACGACCGCCCGGAAAGCTGACGATCAAGCACCTCCAGGCGCTCGCCCGCCCTGAGTGCGGCCTCTTCCAGCACGGCCTCGTCACGATCCTGCACCGTCGTGCGCACCAGTTGCAGGAAACAGGTGGTTATTATGTCACCGTAGAGCGAGGTCAGCGACCAATCCATCCACGAGTCAGCCTTGGCGAAGGTCAGTTCATCGGCTGGGGAGAGTGTGCCGCGGCCATAGCGCTGCGCCAGGTGGCGGATAATGGCGTTCGATTCCCACAGTACGAAGCCGCCATCGTCGATGGTCGGTACCAGGCGGTTCGGGTTCAGCATGACGTATTCGGGCGAGTCGAGCTTGCCATACGGACCACCGTAGTCCAGGCGCTCATGCTGGAGCCCGAGTTCGCCGACGGCGAACATCACCTTCTGAACATTGATCGACGTTTTTCGACCCCAGACCTTGAGCATTCCGCGTCCTCATCGCCTCAACCAACACGCTGCGCCCAGCCTAATGCACCAAGATGGCGTTTCGACAGCAGCCACAGCACGTGCCCAGGCCTGGCCCAGGTCGAAGACCCATTCAAACACAGACGCGCCCGCGGGCGAGCCTTCGCCGGCGGACGTGGTCACGATCATGATCTGCCTCGGCAGACATGACGGTGACGGCTCTGGACTGACAGGGCCTGTTGATGGCGCGGAAAATGACCTCCCGGGAGAAAAAAGTCAACTCGCAACGCGGGTTCGTGGCAGATTGCTCCGCAAACGGGTCATTCGCGCGCCTCAGTCCGCGGTGGTTTCCACCCCTCCCCTTTCGCCGTTTCCGGCCAGTTGAGCTCTCCGGCGCCGATGCCTAGAGTGCCCACTGACAATTATCTGGAGTTCCTCCCGCAATGAAGCAAGACACCGAGAAGAACGGCCCCCTGGTGGGCCTCAAGGTCATCGATTGCTCCACCGTGCTGGCCGGGCCGATCTCGGCGATGGTTCTGGCTGATTTCGGGGCCGATGTGATCAAGATCGAGCATCCGCAGGGGGATGCGCTGCGCAAGATGGGGCACGCCAAGGACGGGCACGGGCTGTGGTGGAAGGTGACCAACCGCAACAAGCGCACGATCACGCTCGACC
This sequence comes from Hyphomicrobiaceae bacterium, assembly GCA_047971765.1. Lineage (GTDB taxonomy): Bacteria > Pseudomonadota > Alphaproteobacteria > Rhizobiales > Hyphomicrobiaceae. Next base: position 8,836 of record JBKDZY010000061.1, read on the forward strand.
TGCACGATGACGACGGCAAGGCGGCGTTCCTGGCGATGGTCAAGGATGCCGATGTGCTGGTGGAGAACTTCCGCACCGGAACCCTTGAGAAATGGGGCCTCGGCTGGGATGTGGTGTCCGCGATCAACCCGCGCCTGGTCATGCTGCGGGTCACCGGCTTCGGCCAGACGGGACCCTACAGGTTCCGCCCCGGCTACGGGACGGTTGCAGAGGCATTTTCTGGGTTTGCCCACATCACGGGCCAGGAGGACGGTCCGCCGACCCTGCCGCCGTTCGGGCTGGCGGACGGCATTGCCGCCTATCATGGCGTGTTCGCCATCATGTTTGCCATCTACGAGCGTGACGTGCAGGGGTCGGGCAAGGGCCAGTTCATCGACCTCGCCCTGTATGAACCGCTCTATTCCTGCCTCGGCGCCCAGACCTCGACGTACGACCAGCTCGGCATGATCCAGAACCGGCGCGGCAACCGGTCCGACAACAACGTTCCGCGCAATGCCTACAAGACCAAGGATGGCCGCTGGGTGGCGCTTTCCACCGCCTCGCCCTCCATCGCCAAGCGGGTGATGAACCTGGTCGGCGGCGAGGGCGCCGGCGACGACCCACGCTATGCGACCAACGCAGAGCGGGTGAAGCGGGCCGACGAGGTGGACGGCATGGTGGCGGACTGGATTGCGGCACGGACGCTGAGCGAGGTGCTGGACGCCTTCGAAAAGGTGGAGGCGGCCATCGGCCCGATCTACGACGCAGAGCAGATGCAATCCGATCCCCAGTATCTGGCACGGGAGAGCTTCACCACGGTGGAGGATGGCGACCTCGGGGCCCTGAAAATGCAGAACGTGTTTCCCCGCATGTCCCGGACGCCGGGACGCATCAAATTCGCAGGCGCCCGCCCCGGCCAGTTCCAGGGCGAGGTACTGGACGAGTTGCAGGCGAGCGGCAAGCTGGCGCCGGATGTGGTTGCCCGGCTGCGGGAACTCGGCGAGAAAGACCGGGGCTGACGGCCGGGGCGCAGAAGATCCCGGCCGGCGCCGGAGCGCCACAATGGGCCCCAAATCGAGAGAAAATCAGGCTTTTTGCCGCAACGTGGGCCCGTTTCCCCTTGCCGGTCCCGGCCAATGCGCTTATCTCACGCGCTCGTGGACAGATTGAGCGCGTGCTCGGGCTGGCGGTGGTCGCCGGCCATCCACGTCACGGACCTGAAAGGCAGAAGGAATGGGCTACAAGGTCGCTGTTGTCGGGGCCACAGGCAATGTGGGCCGGGAGATGATGAACGTCCTCGCGGAACGGAAGTTCCCGGCGGACGAGGTTTTTGCCATCGCATCGCGCCGTTCAGTCGGCGTCGAAGTCTCCTACGGCGAGAAAACGCTCAAATGCCATGACCTCGCGACCTTCGACTTCTCGACCTGCGATTTCGCGCTGATGAGCGCCGGCGGGTCGGTGTCGAAGGAGTGGTCACCGAAGATCGGGGCCACAGGTTGCATCGTCATCGACAACTCGTCGGCCTGGCGCTACGACCAGGACGTGCCGCTGGTCGTGCCGGAAGTGAACGGTGACGTGCTGGTCGCCTACATGGCGAAGAACAACCGCAAGAATATCATCGCCAATCCCAACTGCTCGACTGCCCAGCTTGTGCTGGCGCTGAAGCCGTTGCACGACGAGGTGCCGATCAAGCGTGTCGTGGTGGCGACCTACCAGTCGGTTTCGGGCGCCGGCAAGGATGCCATGGACGAGCTGTGGTCACAGACCAAGGGCAAATACGTTCCCGGCCAGGAGGTCGAGCCGAAGAAGTTCACCAAGCAGATCGCCTTCAATGTCATTCCTCACATCGACGTCTTCATGGAAGACGGCTACACGAAAGAGGAATGGAAAATGCTGGCCGAGACCAAGAAGATCCTCGACCCCAAGATCAAGTTGACGGCCACCTGTGCCCGCGTGCCGGTTTTCGTCGGCCACTCGGAAGCCGTGAACATCGAGTTCGCCGGTCCCATGACGCCCGAGAATGCGCGCGCAGTGCTGCGCGAGGCGCCGGGAATCATGGTGGTCGACAAGCGCGAGGACGGCGGCTACGTGACGCCCGTCGAGGCGGCAGGCGATTTCGCAACGTTCGTCAGCCGTATCCGCGAGGACGCCACGGTCGAGAACGGCATTGTGATGTGGGTGGTGTCGGACAACCTGCTCAAGGGGGCGGCCCTCAACACGGTGCAGATCGCGGAAACGCTGATCGAGCGCGGGCTGTTGAAATCGGCGGCCTGATCCAACCCGAGGGGTGACGATCTCTTGCGGACGGGGCCTTCGGGCCCCGTTTCGTTTGCGCCTCCCAGACTGCCGCGCCACCTTCACACCGGCGTCACCTGGAGGGTCATGCCGCCCTTCGGCCTCAGGGTGACGCGCGACACCGGCTCCGGATCCTTTCCGCCAGCCCATTGGAACCGCGCCGCCCGGACAAATGTCGCCAGCAGGACGGTAGCCTCGAGCATGGCGAAACTCATGCCGATG